>CAMOYN010000081.1 GCA_946630035.1 uncultured Lachnospiraceae bacterium | reverse complement strand
CACCCATATCCAGGGAGAATACCTTGCGGTCCTTCAGATTTGCCGGCACATCTCCCGCCACGATCCGCAGCGCCAGTCCCTCGGCGATGGCCGTCTTGCCGACACCGGGTTCACCGATCAGCACCGGGTTATTCTTCGTCTTACGGGAAAGGATACGGATCACCGTCCGGATCTCGCTGTCCCGGCCGATCACCGGATCCAGCTTGTTGTTCCGGGCCATTTCCACCAGATCCTGCCCGTACTTCGCCAGCACATCGTAGGTATCCTCCGGATTCTCATTCGTCACCCGGACATTTCCCCGGACTGAAGCCAGCGCTTTCTGGAATTCATTCCGGCTGATGCCGAACTGTTTCATGATCTCCTTCATATCCCGGTCCGGCGTCTCCATCATGGCCAGCATCAGATGCTCCACGGAGACATATTCATCCTTCATCTGTTTCGCCTGATCCTCCGCCCCGGTCAAAGCCCGGTTCAGAGTCTGGGACAGATACAGATTTGCACTGTCACCGGAAACCCGCGGATACCCCGCCAGGATCTGATCCACCCTCGCCTTCACGGCATTCGGGTCGATGGTCATCTTGGTGAACAGCTGAGGAATCAGGCCATTTTCCTGAGTCAGCAAAGCCGACAACAGATGCATCTCCTCGATCTGACTGTTCTGGTTACGGACTGCTATATTCTGCGCTTCCTGGATCGACTCCAGGGATTTCTGTGTAAATTTCTGTGCATTCATAATCACACCCCCATTCTGATATTATATCCTTTTACTGTGATACCACGGATTGCTCCGTGCAAGCATGGCCTGCATGACCTTTTGACCCCGGTATCATCATATAATTACAAATCCTTCGTGGTATATCATCTTACGGTATTCCTGTTCCACCACGGCCGTCAGGGATGCCGGCGGATCCTGTACATGCGCGAAATACACTTTGATGCAATGATCCAGCCCCCGAATGTAATCCGCGATGGCATTTCCCACATCTTCGCCGGAAAATGCGGGCAGGTTCGCCGGGTGGTACAGTTCCCGTTTCAGCCGCCCGTCCTCACAAGTATAATTCACATTGTGGCCCAGCGCCTGGGGCAGGTAATGATTCTCCAGCTGCATCCAGATCCGGAAGAACTGGTTCAGCAGATCCAGCAGCTGCCGGTTCTGGCTTCGAAGGGAAATCCTCAGATTCCCCACCGCCTGGGACGTATCCCGGTAAAGCTCCAGCTGATACCGGATCACCGGCTTGTACTTAAACCGCAGCGGACTTCGCAGCGAAAAAATCGAATCCGAGGAAGGGTTCATCCGCTGGAATGTCTCTCCCATCAGCTGCTCCAGGGAAAGGAAAATATCCCGGTTCCTCATCTCCGGCGTCGCCAGAGAGACATGCTCCGCCAGAATCTGATTGATCAGATTCGAACGGCTGGTTCCCTGCTCATAGGCCATGCGGTCAATCTCGTAGATCACATCGTCCGAAAGAACCAGACTGTAAATACTCTTCTTCACCGGTCTCACCTCCTCCCTCTGCATATTATTATACTCGTATTTTATAACTTGTCAAGAATTTTATTAACTTTTAATACAACTTCTTATCTTTGGCACAAAATAAAAGCAGGAGATTTTATTCTCCTGCCTGCCGGACATAAAAGACACTGCGGATGTCAGCAATCTTCACCGCATCCCGGGCATCTATATTTGCTGCTCCCCCTATCCAAATTTACTACATCCCGGCATCCATTTTCACTGTATCCCGGTATCCATTTTCACTGTATCCCGGTATCCATTTTCACTGTATCCAGGTATCCATTTTTACTACATCCCGGCAGCCAGATTTGCTGCATCCCGGCAGCCATTTTTACTGTATCCCGGTATCCAGATTCAGCGTCCTCTCCGTCTCCGCCAGCGCCGGCCGCTCCACCGGTATGCGGATCGTGATCGTAGTTCCTCGCCGGGGCCGGCTCTCAATCGTAAATGTCCCTCCGCAGATCGTCTCGATCCGCTCCCGGACGTTCTGCATCCCGATATGGGTGCCGTCCGAGCGAGGCGGAACATTTACATCAAAGCCGCGGCCATTGTCCGCCACGATAATCTCGTGGAACTCTCCCTTCCTCCGGGTGGTGACCATCACCCGGCCACCCTCCAGGCCGCGGATCCCATGGCGAATTGCATTCTCCACCAAGGGCTGTATTGTCAGCGCCGGCACTTCGAAGTCACTGTCCTCCGTGTTATAGATCACGTCAATATCCGGGAAACGGACCTCCTCGATATCCGCATATACCTTGGTATGCTGCAGTTCCTTCTCCAACGGGATCAGTTCCGGCTGACTCAGGGAATCGATATTCTGCCGCAGATAGATGCTGAACTTCTGAATGGTATCATAGGCTTTGTCCGGGTCAATCCGGCAAAGTGCCTGGATCGTTGACAAAGTGTTATACATGAAATGCGGCTGGATCTGGCTCATCATCAGCTGAATCCGCTGCTCCGCCATCAGAGCCTTCTCATGCTGCCGCACAAACTGCAGATGCAGCCATATATAATAGAAGACACTGCAGCTCACCACAGCAATGGTCAGAAAACTGGCCGGCCAGTCATAACCACCGGCAAACAGATCCAGCACAATCGCCCCCACAATCGCAACAGCATTCAACATCGGGATCCAGTTTTCGATCTTCCGTTTCTGCATAAATTCTCTGGAGGTCAGATACAGAAGCCACACCAACAGCACAACACTGACGACATGACAGCAATACCCCAGAGGCCCTCTGGCAAAATGATTCTCCTCATTGATTTCAAAACAGATCGGGGAGAAAAGAGCCGTCAGATGAACCAAGGTATTCACACCGATCAGAATCCAGCCAAACCAGACATTGCGGTTCTTACTAACGATATAACCGAACAGAACAATAATCAACGGCCGAATGGAATACCCATAGATCGACGTCAGCGTCCGCGCAAACACCGGCTGGGCATTAAACCCCAGGATATATTCCAGATAATTCTGCACGACCAGACTGTAAACCAGAGCCACGATAACCAGCATGATCCTCCGGTCCTCTTTCCGGATATAGGGATCCACCGCCACCGCAAAGGTCAGCCCGATCAATTGAAGGAAAAGAGGCAGCAGCGCCAGAATACTAAGCAATATAAATTGTTCCATAACAGCGCCCCTCCTTTCTTCCGATTTTCTATCTCCGATATGCTTATCATTAGAATCTGAAAAAACGTCAAAATACCGTCATTTTATTTTAACTCTTGATCCCTGCAAAATCAATGTTTTTTTCTATAGAAAATTGCCACCGGGAGATCCGGTGGCAATGGGTCTAATATCTCAGTTTTTTCTCAGTTTTGCATCAGAATCCGCTGAGCCGGAATACCAATACTTCGTCCGCGGATTTGTCGGCCCGCTCTTCCGTCATGACGGTGTAGAAAGAGCCGTCTGTGGCGATGGTGCTGTTGCAGAACCAAGGATAGTCGGTCCCGAAGAGGTCGCTGTCCTCGGTCCGTCCCAGATAAGCGCCTTCCTTATTCCATACCGGAATGGTGCGCATATTTCCGTCCAGGGCAACATAGTATTTCTCCGTCTCGAAGACGTAGGTGACACTTCCCAGACCTATATTCTCGCCTTCTGCGCTGAGCTTGTGCTCCAGGTTTCCCTCCGTATCATAGACGAAAATAAAGTGGCCTTTTTCGTCCTCCACCGAGGAATCGCCGCATACGAATATGTGATCGTCATTGGTATTCAGATGCATGATCGTCTTGCACTCGTTGAAAGCGATAGGCGCGGCGTCGTAGGTTCCGTCCTCGTGCAACGTAAGCTTCATGCACTCCTCACCCTTCGTGAAGTAGGAAATGCCGTAGGAACCATCCGGGCTCATGGCAACGTAATCGATGTCACTGCCCTTCCAGGAATTCACTGCTTCTCCATCCTTCCACTCGGTCAGCGCACGGCCAAACCCAGACAGGAAAAGACGTCCGTCAGAAGTATTCTGAATAAAGGAGAAATCCGTTCCCAGATCATATTCCGTCTCCTGGGTAAGCGCACCCTCCGCCAGATCGTAAACCTTCAGCAGGTTCTTCGACAACAGGTAGACCTTGTTGTCCACCACGGCAATATCATGCGAAAAAGTCTCATGGGTAATGAAAGGATCCGCCATTTTCAGGAATTCACTGTGAATCGTGACATCACCCACCACCGGGCTCAGATCCTCCACATCGTAGGGCGTGCCCTGCCAGTACCAGGGGCCGTCCACATTCCCAATGTCCGTCACCTTGAAGGTCAGGCCATCCAGAAAAGCCTGCACCGCATCCGCCTGATTCTCCAGATCCCCAAAAACCCTCACACTGACTGTCTCCTTCGCCGCCTCCAGACGGTCAAAGTAGCACACACTGGGATCCCCCCAGTAAGTGGACTCGTACTTCAGCAGGGACAAACCACCGATCTCGGCATGCTCCAGGGATGCATTATCCTCCACATACGTCCGCTCGTCGATTCCCCGGGCGTACAGATCATCCCTGAACCCGTAAGGAGAGGTAATATTCGCCCGGATCTCCACCGTAACCACCGCATCGTCCTCCTCCCCCGGGATCATCAGCTCCAGGGACGAGTTGCTCTCATCATCCCGCAGATCATCCTCCTCGTACTGCCACACAGAATCATCGTAGTTCAAGGTCCAGAGAGTCGTATCCAGGGACGCATCCGCAAACACCGGCCGAGAACCGGCCGTCAGACCAGCCACACAGGCCGCCACGGCAAGAAAAGCTGTAATCGTTTGTTTTCTCATGGGTTCCTTACTCCTTTCTCAAAGTCATAATTCTATGCTTTTCGGTACCTTCTGCTCCTACTGACAGTATACCCCACAAAAGGGAGTAATGCAAGAAATCCATGTTTTGCATAGAGATCCCCGATCATAGCTTGTAGATCATTAAAAGATTATTCGAATCAAAAGAATGGTACAACCATTATTTCTATGGTATACTTAACGGAAGAAAGGAAGTGAATCTCAATGGGAGTATATCTGAACAGCAAAAAACCTATCAGCCTATATGAAATAGCGGCATCCTCACCTTATTTCATAGATAAATCCGATCTTATCAGCGAACTGATCCCTGTTCTGTCGTCTACGACTCAGAATCAACATACAACCGGAGATTCCAACCGCTATCTGTGCATTACCAGACCCCGCAGATTTGGAAAAACTATTATGGCGGACATGATATCCGCCTTCTTCTCCAAAGGGTATGACACAAGTTTCATTTTTAATCATCTGGCCGTGTCAAAATACCCCTGGTACACTAACTATCGGAATCATTATAATACCATTCATATTTCTTTTAATGAAATACCCGAAAGTTGTAGATCCTACAACGACTATATTTCCAGAATAGAGCGCAGGCTAAAACGAGACATCGTCCATGCATTTCCAGAGGTAGTTCTCGATGAAACGGAAGCGATCTGGGATTTACTGAACGACTTGTACGAATATGGCGACAACGAAAAATTCATCTTTGTCCTGGATGAATGGGATTTTATTTACACCCAAGATTTTGCCTCTGAAGATGACCGAAAGGCATTTACAAGATTCTTAAGCGTATTACTCAAGGATCAACCCTATGTAGCCATGGTATACATGACCGGCATCCTTCCCATAGCCAAGTATTCCAGCGGCTCCGAGTTAAATATGTTCTACGAATACACCATGGCATCCAGTAAACGCTTTGGTGATTATTTCGGATTTTCAGATCCTGAAGTCGATCTATTGTATAAAAAATATCTTCTTTCCGGCACCGGAGGCAACGTAACCCGCGAAGGGTTACGCCTGTGGTATGACGGCTACAAAACGATGTCCGGGGAAAACCTATACAATCCAAGATCTGTAGTAGGTGCTTTGACCAACCATCAGCTCACTAACTATTGGACCAGCGCCGGTCCTTATGACGAGATATATACCTATGTAAAAAATAACATCGAATCGATACAGGACGATATATCTCTCCTGATGAGCGGTCAATCCATTCCCGCCCAGGTACAGGAATATGCATCTACCTCCCGCGAGCTACGGACAAAAGATGAAATCTTCTCCGCCATGGTCGTATATGGGTTCCTAAGCTACTACGCAGGAAAAGTCTCCATTCCCAATAAGGAACTAATGGACAAATTCGATGATATGATTCGGACAAGAACCGATTTCGGTTACATATACAGACTCGCCTCTGAATCCGAAAAACTTTTAAATGCAACAAAGCAGAAGAACACACATGTAGTAGTCGAGATTCTGGAACGCGTACATAATACAGAAAGTCCATTAAATCGTTATAATAACGAAGCAGAACTGTCCAAGGTAATTACCTTCGCATATTTACAAGCCAGACAATACTATGACATTCGTCTGGAAGATCACTCCGGAACAGGATATGTAGATTATATCTTCTATCCCTACGATCCACATGATGATGGCATTATCATAGAATTAAAAGTCGATGGAACTGCGAATGACGCCCTGCGCCAGATTCATGATAGAAAATATATACAGAATTTCGAAGGACGTATAGGAGAACATCCGAAATGCAACGGGCGGGTACTCGCCGTAGGCATCGCCTATAATAGAAAAGATAGTGCGAAAAGACACGAATGTAAGATTGAGGAGTTGTATCTTTAGCTTACATACAAAGGCGTAACATACACAGGGACGATCCTAATGGACCGTCCCTGTGTATCTACGGTGTATCATATTCTCCGTGAAAGAAAGAATAGAATTCCCCCGGTGAAATCACAAACAATTACCAGTTTTTCGTCGCAACAACAAGGTTCTCATTCCTTAAGCTTCTGCTCAAATTCTTCCAGGGAAACCGCTTCCTGGGCCATCTGGAAATACTTCTTCAGCACTTCCTTTTTGTTTTCTTCCTCAAGCAGGTACTGAATATCCGAAGAAGGCTCGCCCAACTTCTTTAATTGATCCATTATAATTTCCCGCAAGGTTTGTAGCCCTTCTTGTAGTCCTTCTTCATAGCCATCTCGATGTTCCTGCCGAAGCATTTCCTCTAAAACCATGAAGCGTCCCTCCATTTCTCTGCTGGCCTTAACATCTTTCACGGAAGCTTGGAGTTGCTTTACATAGGCATCTCCAAAATCGTCCGTACTGGATGCCAGATCCGCATGTACAAAATCCAGGAACCGAGCCAGCTCCGGGGCAACATCGTCTTTATTCTCACCAACTGTGTTTAAGAATAATGTGTGATTGCCGTCTTCATAAGATTTCTGAGTCTCCCGATTAACAGAATCCACCGTATAACAGTATTTTCTCTCTCCGAACGGATCATAATCGCAAATGAAGATTACATAGACATCCGGCAATTGCTCGTATGGAGCACCTTTCAGGAGAAGATCCATATCGATCTGAGAATGGTAATAACGGCTCCTCTTTTCCACAGGGGTCGTTCTTACCTGCATCTCAATCGAATACCTGGTGTTATTCTCGTCCTTCGCATATACATCCAGACGGATTCCATGGTATTCCGATTCAAGAACGCAATGGCGTTCTTGACGCGCCGCGCTCGGCGCGTAGCGTCTTCCTCTTAGCACGGCTGCGATCCGCCGGAGGCTTTTTTATCTCGGAACGAGATAAAAATCATTTCCACCAACCGAGAGCAATTATCCGGATTCAGCATGACAGCGGCAAACATGAAGTTGTCCTTGATTGTCAGTTCCTTTAACGTCCGATTTCTAATCTGATTATTACTGCTCACTTCCCCTCCTGTACAAACCAGGGGAATTCTACTTTTTAAGTGTATCACTCCTGCGGCAACTACGCAACAGAAAAAGAAGAGGCAGGAAGATCCTCCATCTCAGCATCTAAGAAAAAGCTGATCCTCCGTTTCCTGAAGACCAACTGCTTTTGTAACTGTGTTAAATTGTTCGCCGTCTCCTCCAAAGCCGTACTCCCGCTCCAAGGATCAGAATGTTACCGAGGGTCATAAACAGTCGAGTGCCTGGGCCGCCGGTGAAAGGTTAGGACCGCCCCAGTGTATCTATGATGTATTATATTCTCCGGGAAAGTAAGAGTAGAATTCCCCCGGTGAAATCATAAACAATTTCCAGTTTTTTTCTCAGCAACAAAGGTGCTTATTCCTTAAGCTTATGCTCAAATTCTTCCAGGGAAACGGATTCCTGTGCTATCCGATAATAACTTTTCAGTAACTCTAGGTTCTTTTCTTCATTAAGTAAGTACTGAATATCAGAGGAAGGATCACCTAATTTCTTTAATTGATCCATTATCATTTCACGTATGAATTGCAGCCGTCCTTCCTGCAGTCCTTCTATTCGCCCGTCCTGTCGTCCTTCTTCATAGCCATCTCGATGTTCCTGCCGAAGCATTTCCTCTAAAACCATGAAGCGTCCCTCCATTTCTCTGCTGGCCTTAACATCTTTCACGGAAGCTTGGAGTTGCTTTACATAGGCATCTCCAAAATCGTCCGTACTGGATGCCAGATCCGCATGTACAAAATCCAGGAACCGAGCCAGCTCCGGGGCAACATCGTCTTTATTCTCACCAACTGTGTTTAAGAATAATGTGTGATTGCCGTCTTCATAAGATTTCTGAGTCTCCCGATTAACAGAATCCACCGTATAACAGTATTTTCTCTCTCCGAACGGATCATAATCGCAAATGAAGATTACATAGACATCCGGCAATTGCTCGTATGGAGCACCTTTCAGGAGAAGATCCATATCGATCTGAGAATGGTAATAACGGCTCCTCTTTTCCACAGGGGTCGTTCTTACCTGCATCTCAATCGAATACCTGGTGTTATTCTCGTCCTTCGCATATACATCCAGACGGATTCCATGGTATTCCGGATGATAAACGATACTCTTCTCCACATCCACTACCACCCGGTCGACGGGGATATGTAAAACCATCTCCACCAACCGAGAGCAATTATCCGGATTAAACATGACAGCGGCAAACATGAAGTTGTCCTTGATTGTCAGTTCCTTCAACGTCCGATTTCTAATCTGATTATTACTACTCACTTCCCCTCCTGTACAAGCCAGGGGAATTCTATCCTTTAAGTGTATCACGCCTTCGGCAAGCAGGCAACAGAAAAAGACAATCATATTTTCTATAGTTACAATCACCTGTAGGAGGTGCCATAGCATATAAACTGACGTTTTAGAGGGTCTGGCACTCGGTTTTGTTAAGCGTCACAATATCCACGAAATTTTAAGTCTTCCCGAAAAAAATAAGACCGGCCCGAAAGCCGATCCTGTTGCTATTCTTATATTTTTTATAATGATACTACATTTTCACCGTTGCAATATATTCCGTATCCTCCTCTGTCGGAATCCCGGAATCTGAAATTGTAAATTCACCCCTAGCCACACACAGGAAATGGCAAAGCGCAATGCCGAGATCGATCTTCTGCACATTCCAGGCTACCTTCGCCTTATATCCCATCGTATGCTTTTCGTAGAAATGAAATACATTCCCCACCTTCACCACCCGGCAGGGCTGCATATTTGCTGCGGAAGGATACCAGCGAATCGCCTCCAGAGCATCGATCTGTTCCGTCAGTGGAGACATAAAGTTGTTCTCGAAAAACATCTCCGAATAAGGAATCCGTTCATCACCATGAACACTGTTTCGCAGTTTAATATCCACTTCTGCTCTTTCCTGTGCCGGATATCCCAACGGACTGACAATCATCATAAACTCATCATCCGTGGCACATGCAGCCTTCTCAAAGATGTCTCTCTTCATAGTGCCTCCGATCCATGTAATCCCAATCCCCAGGGACCAGGCATACAGAACCATTTGCTCAAATGAGTATCCGAACGCCTCTTCACAATGAGGAACCTTCGGCACCTTCGCCGCGATGTACAGATGTTCTCCGTTAATTACAGGACTGGACAGCCCATTCTCCGCCGCATCCAGCAGCACAAACGTAACCGGTATATCATAGGGATTGCGTATCGTATCGATAAAAGAACACAGCTTCTCCCTGTCCTCCTGAGAAATCACACGCCCGTCAAAGGTTCTCACACTTTTCCTTGTTCTGATTAGCTCCACACTATTCATCGCATCCATAGTATTCATCCCACTACTTATATTGTGATCTGTATTGTGTGCAATTACACTATATATTATACCTGAGCATGGGCAGATTACAATACTATAGCAACGGCTCCGAAGGATAATCCCGCGGAGCCGCTCTCGTCTCTTACAGATACATTTGAAGTGATCTTTCCAAAAGCAAAGATCCGATTCATAGAGTTAACCTTAGATAATGATAAAAGTAGCACTACACTTTTGCTCGCATGACTGAGGGGCCAAACTTATTCAAATCTACATGGGCAGGCACATCCATATGAAGCAGTTTAT
>CAMOYN010000080.1 GCA_946630035.1 uncultured Lachnospiraceae bacterium | reverse complement strand
GATCAACAAATCCAGCGTCTCCATCTTTGATGTGCTTATTAAAGCAGGGCACATGAGGATGGTAAAACGCGAGGAAAACTGGCAATTGCACAACACCCGAACCAAGGATCTGGCTCTGCTTGAGGCAATGGGATTTATTCCTGAGAAAACCTACCCTCTGTGAGCCAAATCCTGGCTCATATGTACAGAAACATCAATGACTGTGTTTAGATTTTTACTTTAGATTTTTTCACTTCAGATTTTTTACTTCAGCGAATCAGAGTGCCGTGTCAGTCCTGACACGACACTCTGTATTCTGATTTATTCTATGATCTATCGTATGCAATGAGTCAATGAGAACCATCCCCTTCTGACTTATCGTATGCAATGAGTCAATGAGAACCGTCCCTTTTGACTCATCGGAGGAGGTAGGCTTTCCGGAAGGTTACGCGGGGGGTGTCGGGGACTTGTTTCATCTCGGTTGTGTCGTCGCCGAATACCAAGGTTTCGGGGTTTTCTCTGGTGTAGGGTTTCCATTCGGGCATGCGGTCGCCGTTGGGGTTGCCGTTTTTGGCGAAGTTGGCCCAGCAGGTGTTCATCTGCCATGCGACTTCGTAGTCGCGGGGCGTCCAGGGGCGCCAGCTGCGCATGAAGGTCTTGAATACGTACCAGAGGTCGGCGGCGTGGAAGGGGCCTTTGTCGTCGCCGGGGAGGTTTCTGGCCAGTTCGTATATGTAGACGGGTTTCTCGCCGCGTTCGTCCTGTACTTCGGCCCAGCATTCTACGCCGGCCTGGAGAGATTCGGTGAAGAGTCCGTCTCGGTAGGCGGGGAATTCTTCTTCGGTCTGAGGGCAGAGGGCCAGATATTCCTCCACGGAATCGCCGTAGAGTTCCTTGGCCAGGGACTTCATTGCCTCCATGGTCGGAGTTACCGGGATACCTTCTTTGGCGGTATATCCGATCAGATAGGGAACATGGGCTTCTTCATTTGCCATGAAGGTGTCATAGGTGGATTTTGTCAGTACATATCCGTCTACCACGGGGGTTCTCTGGATGGCGGGGCCGGGCATGGTAGCTTTCCACCGGTTCAGGAGTTCTTCGCCGGAGAGGGCTCTGGCTTCGGCGATGTTGTTGACACCCAGGCTTTCTTTCAGGTTCATCCGGGCTTCTACATCTGCCAGTTTCGGATAGTTCATATCCGGCAGGGCATCCAGTCCGCCGCCGCTCTGGAAGATGGCTCCGACGAAATCTCCCTTTGTCAGAGGGGTGGAGCAGAGGGCCTGAATGCAGGCTGCGCCGGCTGACTGTCCGGCGATGGTGATGTGGTCCGGATCTCCGCCGAAGTTTGCGATGTTGCGGCGTACCCATTTCAGAGCGGCAATCTGATCCAGCAGACCATAGTTTCCGGATACTCCGTGGGCGGATTCCGCCGAGAGTTCTTTGTCCACCATCCAGCCGAATACATTGATCCGGTAGTTGATGGTCACAAGGATGACTCCCTGGCGGGCAAAATGTTCCCCGTCAAAGTGGGCGGAGTGGCCGTAGCCGGTCATGAAGGCTCCGCCGTGTACCCAGAAGAGAACGGGAAGTTTCTCATCGGCGCTCTGTGCCGGTGTCCAGATATTCAGATAAAGGCAGTCCTCGCTCATCTCCTCTTCCACCGGATAGAATTCATTCTCAAAGAAAGATCCCTTGCCGACCCCCAGCTGCCAGCATTTCGCCGAGCCTCTGGCGCAGTCTCTTACGCCTTCCCAGTCGGCAGCAGGCATGGGTTCGTGCCATCTCAGATCTCCTACGGGCGGTGCTGCATAGGGGATCCCGTAATATACGGTAATGGACGGCCAGCCGCAGGGAATGCCCCGGACTCTTCCGTTCTCTGTTTTTGTTTCACGAAACATATTTTTTCCTCCGATTTCTCTGATTACTGTTCTGCATCTATCCATGAACAGCAGTTCTTACTGCCGCTCTTTTTCATATCTCATTACTATTGCCGTCTCCCGGCTCTCCGGATTTTTACAGTTTTCCAAGAGAATAATTCTTGTGGAATGTCACATTGGGCAGTTCCGGTATTTTCTCCATGTGCCGCTCTTTGTCAATGAACCATGCTTCCGGCTGTTCCTTCGTATAGGGCTTCCAGGCATCGCAACCCTCCGGATTCGGATTCCCTGTCTTTATGAACTGAGCCCAGGCATCGGCCAGTTCATTGGAGAGATCAAAGTCAAATCCGGTATAGGGACGTTTGGAGCGTACCAGGGTCTGGAATACATAGTGATGTTCGGCGGAGTGATGGGCACCCATGGCCTCGGCTCCCGGCGGAACATAGGTGAAATAATACAGGAAGGCAGGTTTGTATCCCAGGTCATTCTGGTTCTCGCAGAATGCCAGATCGGCCGACAGGAACGCATTCCCCAGCGGATCCTCACAGCAGGGCTGTACCGCTGCCGGATCGTCTGCATGAATGGCTGCCAGATACTGATCTCCCATCTCTTTCCCGTATCTCTGATGAGCGTCTGCCGCCAATGCTTCATAGGCGGGAGCCGGCGCACCGGCGCGGCGCATCTCATCTTTTGTGCATCCCAGCATGTAGGGGATGTCGTCATGTTCCCCCTTCAGGAAGATGTCCGCCGGACTCTCCGGGAGGAAATAGCCGTCCACTCCCGGCAGGAACAGCATGGCATAGCCCTCGGTCTTCTTGTATTCCTTATATTTCTCAATCAGCGTCTCCGCCGGAATAGCTCTTGCCTCTTCCGGTGTGCTGACGCCCAGGAAACGGAAAAAATCCACGCCGATGGCCTCATCCTCTTCCTTCGTGCGGGGATCTCCCAGACCGTTTTTACTCAGACCACCGCTGCTCTGGAAGATAGCGCTGGTGATCTTGCCGCGGAGCAGAGGAGTGGCGCAGAGGTTCTGAACGCAGCCGCCGCCGGCAGACTGACCGAACAGAGAAATACGATCCGGATCACCGCCGAAGGCAGCGATATTCTCCCGCACCCATTCAAAGGCGGCTACCAGGTCCAGCATGCCGTAATTCCCGCTGGCATGATGAGGATCCTCTTCCGCCAGCATCGGATGAGAGAGGAATCCAAAGAGATTCAGCCGGTAGGAAACCGTCACCATGACAATATCCCTCTTGGCAAATCCTTCGCCGTCATAGGCGTTCAGATAGCTGTATCCCGTCTCGTATCCTCCGCCGTGAATATAAACCGCCACGGGAAGCCTCTCTTCCCCGGTTTTCGCCGGCGTCCAGATATTCAGATACAGACAGTCCTCGCTCATGGGATAGTCTCTGACATAGAATTCCTGGGCTGCCAGACTGGTTCCCCCGCCTTCCGATACAAACCGGGGCTGCATGGCGATATTGCCAAACTGATATGCTTTGTATACGCCATCCCAGTCCTCGCAGGGCTTCGGTGCCTTCCAGCGCAGATCCCCTACGGGAGGTTTGGCAAAGGGGATCCCTTTAAAAACGGTAATGAACTGGTTGCCTGCCGGATATCCTTCAACGATACCGTTTTTTACTCTTACCTGTGTCAGAGACATGCTGTATTTTCCTCCTTAAAATGCCGTGCCAGGCGCCCGCTCCGTCCTGCACAATACTTAACTTTTGCAAAAGGGCTGCTGCATAACGCAGCAGCCCAGAGATTCAGATGTGATTTGTCCTTACGTCAGATTACTGAGCGCGGGCAGCGTTTACGTACTCGTCGATCAGAGCAGGATCTACCACGCCGTTGGACTTCATCAGTTCAACAACTTTGTCAGCAGCTGCATCGAACAGAGCAGAGATTTCCTCGGAAACAGGAGTAACCTCGATGCTGTTGCCCTCGGGAGTCTGGAAGAATGCCAGCAGTTCAGCGTCATTCTGAGCCTGGCCAGCCTTCTGATAACGAGCCAGATACTCGAACAGCTGATCCATAGCCAGTTTCTGATTTTCGGTCAGACCATCATACAGAGCTTTGTTCATAACCATCGTGTTGATGAAAGGAATGTGATTGGTCTCAACGATGTACTTCTGAACTTCATACAGCTTCGGTCCAAAGATGGAGATGGGAGGATTCTCCTGAGCATCCATCATACCCTGCTGCAGAGCTACGTACAGTTCACCGAAAGCCAGAGGAGTGGGGTTGCAGCCCAGTTCTTTCCAGAAAGCGATGTGGTACTCGTTCTCCTGAACACGGATGTTCAGACCCTTCAGATCCTCAGCGGTCTGTACGGGTTTGTTGGAGGACAGGATACGGAAATCAGCGGCCCACATTCCACCCAGGTGCAGGTTCTTAGCTTCATAAGCAGCTTCGAATTTGGGTTTCATAGCTTCCAGAGTAGCATTGCAGCTTTCAACATCTTTGAACAGACCGCCGATATCCAGAACGGTCAGCTCAGGGATCAGGGTAACCTGAGAAGTGGGAGCACCCTGGAATACACCTACATTGCCCAGAGCAACAGACTGAATCAGCTCAACATCGCCGCCGAGTTCACCGCCCTGATGGAAATCGATCTTCATGTTGCCGCCGGTCCATCTCTCCAGAGCTGCCATACCATCTTCCATGGCATCGCCGCCGATGGAACCGGTCAGAGTACCGGAGCATCCCCAGGTGATCTCCAGAGGTTCTGCTTCGATCTCAGTTACGAAGCCTTCCTCGGACAGAGCCTGCAGATCCTCACGGGTCAGCTTAGCGGCTTCCTCAGCCTTTGCGGTAGGGGCAAATGCCATCGACAGTGCCATGGCTGCGCACAGAGCTCCTGCTACAAATTTTTTCATGTTGGTTTCCTCCTTAAAAGGTTTTATGTATTCAGCCCACCATGGGCGAATCATCATTATAATAGTATTTCTTATACATGCTAAAACACACGCCGGATCAACCGTGCCCAACCAGTACCAGGCTGATCGCCGGAACGAAGGCAATGATAAAGATGGCAATAACGAAAGCCACGATGAAGGGGAAGGCGGTCTTACCCAGCTTAGCTACCGGGACATCCACCAGAGGTGCCGTAACAAACAGGTTCATGCCGAAAGGCGGTGTAACAAATCCGGTGGCCAGTGCGCATACCATAACGATACCCAGATGAATGGCACTGATGCCGTAGGCCTGAGCGACCGGCATGATGATGGGAGCCAGGATCATAACGGCAGGGCCGCAGTCCATGAACATACCCAGAATCAGCAGGAAGATAATCAGAACCACCAGCAGCATATTTCCGGAGTTTACGGTTGCGTCGATCAGATGCTGAACTGCGTCAGCGGCTTTCAGCAGAATCAGTATACGGGAGAATCCCTGAGCCAGAGCGATGCAGAGCAGCAGCGGTGCATAGGAGGCGATGGAATCCTTCAGCAGCAGAGGCAGATCCTTCAGCTTCAGAGTCCGGTAAATAAACAGGCAGACGATCAGAGCATAGAACACCGATACGCAGGCTGCTTCGGTAGGAGTTACAAATCCGCCGTAGATACCGCCCAGGATGATTACAGGCGTCAGCAGAGCAAAGAAACCGTCCTTGACAACTCCGACAAATCCTCTCTGTTTCAGTCTCTCGAAATTAGCTTTTACTTTTTCCTTGTCTTCACCGGAACGTTTGCAGTAGATCCAGCAGTACAGCATGATGGCAAAGGCAATCAGACAGCCCGGCAGGATACCGGCGGTAAACATATCACCAACAGATGTACCGGTAAACAGGCCATACATAATGAAAGGAATGGACGGCGGGATAATAACACCCAGGCCGCCGGCTGTCGCCACGATAGCAGCGGAGAATACCTTATCGTATCCCAGTTCTACCAACAGCGGAATGGTCATGGCACCAACGGCAGCAGCCGTAGCGGGACCGGATCCGGAAATGGCACCGTAGAACAGGCAGGTAATAACCACGGCACAGGGAAGACCTGCGGTCTTGGTTCCGGCAATGTAGGCAAATACATCAAACAGTTTTTTTGAAATACCACCCCGGGTCATCAGAGCACCGGACAGCATGAACAGCGGGATCGCAAGGATCGGTGTCGTGTTCAGACCGTTGATCATCGCCTGGATGATATAGTTCATGTTACCGGCAAAAGTCGGATTCATCATCTGAGGAACGATCGTGGCAACACCCATCGCAACGCCCATGGGAAGAGCGAGGACCATGGCAACCAGGAAGAGTCCAAATACAAGTCCTAACATGATTTATTTCTCTCCCTTCTTTAAAATCATCTTCACCAGGTCTTCAATCTGACGAATCACACCCAGTGCAGCGCCTACCGTAACAGAGGCATATACTATCCACCAGGGCCATCCCATGGCAGGGGTAGTCATATTCAACATTTTCTGAGCCTGTACCGTATCCCAGCTCTTCACTGCCAGATAAGCAAAGAAAAGCAATGTAACGATCTTTCCGACCCAGTCAATTACACTCTTCAACCACTCGGGGAAAAATCCAAGAAGAATATCTACCTTCAGCATTTTGTTTTTGCGGACACAATATCCCATCGACAAAAAACCTGAGAAGACAAACATCATTCTGCAGAATTCCTCCGGCCAGGGCATGGAAGCTTTGAAGAAATATCTCATAATAACCTGAGCCATCATGACGACAGACATGATCACCAGGAAGATCATGAGGATGGCTTCTTCGAAGTTCTCATCCAGCCATTTCCAAAATTTCATTTTGGAATCCTCCTCTCTTCGTTGTAAAAATACTCTGCAGCAGTTTCCCCGCTGCGGTTATCACCATCTTAACAGCCGTACCGCGCTGTGCCTAGCATTATCTTTTTGAGACATGGCAATATCTTCAGAAAATCCGGCTTTATGTTCATCATTCTATCTATTGTTCATCACATTTGCTGCACAAAAAAATGTTCATATGCTCGGATCTTTGGCGGATTCCCGATACTGGCCTGGTGTGAGGCCTGTCATCTTCTTAAAGACGCGGTTAAAATTCTGGACAGAGTTAAAACCACAACGGCTCCCAATCTCCTTTGCGGGTTCTGACGTAGTCTGCAGCTGTTGTCTGGCTTTTTCAATACGGTAGGCCGCCAGATATCCCGAGAATTTTTCGCCACTGATCTCTGCAAATAGTTCACTCAGATAAGAGGCGCTGATCTGCACATACTCCGCCACATCATTGAGAGACAGATTACTGTCCGAATAATGCTCAGCTATGTACCTTTTGGCCTGATCTACATACTTGTACCGATTTTTCCGGTTGTAAGAGTAAATCAGATCGCAGATCTGTCTTCCCATCATTTGTATTGTCACCTGCATGGTCTCCGGATCTGCCACAGAACGAATTTTCCCGGAAATCTGTTTCATATCGACAAGCTCTAATTCTTCATTGGAAATAGGATAAGACATGGCTTTCTCCGACAGTTCCTCCAGAAGCCACTCACTGTACTGCCGTAGTTCCTCCATCCCCTGACTCCCGGAGACGAATTCTTCCACCGTCTGTTCCAGGGTGAGATATACACCGGACTGTTCACTTTTCTGAAGGAAGGACAGGATTTCCTGAATCTGTTTTCGAATCCAGATCCGGGTGATCTTCCTCTCTACTTCTCTGTTGCCCACAGCACGGGAACCACTCTCCAACCAGGTGTCCATTTCTTTCTGACCTGTTTTCTGGGACTGCTCCGGCCTGTCCTCTTCTCCCTCCCGCCGGAAACGGATTTTTTCCATTCCTTCCAGGAACGCCTCCCGGCTGTCACTCAGACGACTGTAGGTCTGCCCACATTCCACCCAGAGCCGGTAAGGCAGGACCTCTGCGTTTCCCATCAACGTTCTCTGGATCTCTACAAATACCCTCTTGATAGCCACGGCAGACCACTCATCCGGAAAGGCCACCAGAATCGCCAGTGTATTGTGGTCCATCTGCACCGGATAGATCTGATATCCCCGCCCGGAGAACTCCTGAATCATTTTCCGCAGAGACAGAAGGTACATCTCCCATTCCGTTTCGCTCACCGACCGGTTCTCCGGCTCCGCAATCACACAACTGCACAGCAGAAACCGTCCATTCGATGAAACAGGATTTCCGATTCCTTCCAGTAACCCATCGATTCTCTCACTGGAGTAATTGTTTCCCGAAAGAATATTCACCAACATGTGATCCATAATATCCGGAGCCACCATTTCGATCATCTGGGACATCTTCATCTGCTGATCCACCGCCTGGGAATAGGCATTCTCCAACAGGTCAAACTCATTGGGACGGGCCACTCTTCGGTTTGTCCTTCCATCTGCGGCCGCAGATGAAACCGCCGGGCTGTCAGTTCCGATCCCCCCACCCGCCGGCCGGGAGGAGGCAATGGAGAAAAGCCGGTTGATGGGATGATATATGGCGTTTACAACGTAAAAACTGAGAAGAACGCTGACAGCCAGCAGAATCAGTATGGCCGGAAGCCAGGTGTGAATGGTGGAATACAGAGATACCTGTAAATTCTCCCGGTTCAGCGGCATCAGATAGGTCCATGGCAGCCGTCTTCCGGTGCCCTGGTAAAAGCAGCTGTCCCGGGTAATCCTCTGGGAATCCTGAGTGATCAGTTCTGATTCCGTAAGATCCGATATATCCTTCTCTACCACGGAATAGGACAAGATCCCCTGAAGAACCGGATTTCCATTTATATCATAGGGATAGATATTATCCTGAGGATGTGCATTGCTGTTGGAAATCACATCATTTACAATGGATGTATTCAACTCATACAGGAGCACTGATAAGCGTTTTCCCAGATTCCAGTCCTGTCTTACGATCAGTCTTCCGTCCTTCGCCAGAAGATAGGTATCCACCTTACGATCTACATTTCTCATGAACAATGTACTCTCCGGTGCCTCTTCCGGATCCAGATGGATCATCCAGGCGTCGTAATAATTATCCAGGTCCTGAACCTGGGATGAATCGCTCTGAAAGATTTTCTTCGAATAAGCACAATAGTAGACCACTTTTTTTACCACCCAGGTAGACCGGGCAACATTCTGGAGCTGATTCTGTATCTGAGAATATTTTGTCTGATCTGCCACAGGCAGCAGGGCATAGGACATGAGCTCTTTACTCCATGTCATCTGTGTCATATTACCGGTCAAATCATCTATTACCTGTTCAATGGTGCGGTCTGCCGATACGATCCGGTTCAGATTCGTCCGAACGATCAGACGCTGCTGTTCCTGTGAAGAGATCCGGTTGATCCAGAATATCACAACAAAGATCAGAACCGCAAGAAACATCAGCAGACTGAGAAAAATCTGCAGAAACACACTCCTTGTATGAAAAAAACCGGAAATAGATTTCCTTTGTTTGAACATTCCCCAAAGCCTCACTGTTGTTTTTTCTTTTCTATGCATTTTAGCATTTATATATCGTAGCATATTTATCTTTTTTTTACAAGAAAAGACCAGGATATTTCGGAGAAATGTCCTATGAGAAAAAAAAGCCGAACTCCTTGCGGATCCCGGCAAATCTTTTCTCATCATATATAGGATACGATCTCAGGCGATCGCTTCCAGACTCTGGATCTCATGCACGGCGTCGATATAATCCACTTCCGAATTATAGTCGCCTTCATAGAGCAGCTGTTTATCCCGGTAAATCAGAATGGTGTCCGGAATGCAGCCGGACCACCCTTCCAGCCGGAAAGTCAGTCCCTGCTCTTTCAGCCATTTTTTCAGTGCGAAGAAATCCATCTGTTTTTCTGTATTCTCCATCTCTTTATTCGCCTTCCTGTACGCGCGGCTGCGACCAGCCGGATTGTTCTTCTTCAAGGTAAATCACCTGGTCCGTTTGCTCCAGGCTTCGGAAATTTCCTGTCCGATACGGCACATATCCTGAATCTTCTCATCCAGTGTGCTGTTTTCAAATCGTACGGAGGGACCGGAAATCGATACAGTCGCAAGAAGTTTTCCCTGGGCGTCCACTACCGGGACAGCCAGTCCGAATAACCCCTCTTCCCTCTCCCCACGGCTGATGGCGTATCCCTGCCGGAGGATCTGTTCATATTCCGGTTTCCGATCTGCATCATTCAGAATTTTCCGCCGGTCATTTTCATTCATAAATGCAAGTATGATTTTCCCGGCTGCGCCACGCACGATGTCATGGCGGGATCCCACGGTTATAATCTGCCGCAGTTCACGGCTGGAATCCACGCTTTCGATGCAAAGTTTGGTATTGCCTTGCGAGATAAAAAGATGTACATCCTCGTTGTACTTTTCGTTCAGCTCTACCATGAAAGGATAAGCTGTTTTTTTCAGCTCATCATAGGATTCTCTGGGAATCCGGTCTGCCAGCCAGGCGATCTTATTGCCCAGTCGGTAGGTTTTATTCTGTGGATTTCTGGATACGAAATCGTATTCCTGCAGCGCAGAAAGAATCCGGAGCACGGTACTGCAGGACAGCCCCGTCTTCTCGGAGATCTCCAGAAGAATCATCTCATCTTTGTCAAGGAAACATTCCAGAATGTCCAATGCCCTCTCAACGGAACGTGTCGGTGAACTCTTCCGGTCCATAGATCTCTCTCCTCTCTTTCAAAGGACGGCGGTTCTGCCAAAGCAGAACCGCTGTCTCTTGATTCCATCTGTTATAACGGTGTCGGATGCCGGCACTTATAAAATCAGGTGTAGATGCAAGACTCGCTTGCGAGTCTTGCGCGCCGTGTGCGGGGTGCCGCATGGCACCTTC
>CAMOYN010000079.1 GCA_946630035.1 uncultured Lachnospiraceae bacterium | reverse complement strand
AATTTTTCCAGAAAAGCCTGGGTTTTACTTATCATATATCCTGCCTCTTAACCGGAAACCCGGATCTTTCGATATTTTTCCACAGAATCAACCGTAATTCGTATCAGAAGAGCATCTGTGCTTCGCCGTCGGCATCTGTCCGGTTCATAATCGCCATGCTGATAAAGATGAAAATCATCAGCACGATGGAAAGTCCGGAACCCAGATTCCAGTTGCTGGCCAGAGTGAACTCCTGCTCGATGACATTTCCGATCAGGAGAATCTTGGAGCCGCCCAGAATATCGGCGATGGCAAACTCGGAGATACTGGGGATGAAAACCATGATAATTCCGCTGATCACTCCCGGCATGGACAGAGGAAGGATGATCTGGCGGAAGGTGGTCAGACGTCCCGCTCCCAGATCCGCCGCTGCATCCACCAGAGCCCGGTCGATCTTGCACATGGCATTATATATAGGAAGAATCATGAACGGGAGGTAGTCGTAGGTCATGCCGATCAGGATCGCCGTGCGGCTGTAAAGGATATGAGCCGGCGGCAGTCCGAAGAACCCCAGAATCGCATTCAGTATACCTGTGTTGGCAAGAATCATCTGAAGTGCCAGCACCCGCAGCATGAAATTGATCCACATGGGAAGGATGAACATCATAATGATGATACCGCTTTTGCTGCCCTGGCTTTTGCTGAGGATATAAGCCAGAGGGTAGGAAATGATCAGGCTGATCACCGTGCTGCCGAAAGCGATCAGAAGCGACTGTCCCAGGGCTCTGAAATGGATCGGATCCCCGATGGCAAACAGATTCGAAAGGGTAAAGCTCCCCTCCCCGTTTGTCAGTCCGTAAAACAGAATCATGAACAACGGAAGGATGATAAATCCCGCTGCCCAGATCAGATACGGGCCCGCCAGAAATGTTTGTTTTTTCATTGCATTTTTCTCCTGCATCCGTTTTACAATCCGGTAATTATTCCTCTACGCCCACGGCCTTTTCGTCGTCCGATTCCGGCTTATTCATGATCTGAATATTAAAAGGATCCACCTTCAGGCTGACCGGTGTACCCACCGGGAAGGCTTTGGTTCCCTGCACCAGCCACTCAAAACCGCCGGCCTGCACTTCCATCTCGTAGTGGACACCCTTGAAAATGATGTGGCTTACCACGCCGTCCATCGTTCCCTGGCCGGGATCGCCGAGAATCACATCCTCCGGACGGATCACCACATCCACCGGCTTATACTCACCAAATCCCTTATCCACGCAGGCAAATTTCGCTCCGAGGATCTCCACCAGCTCATCCCGGATCATGATGCCATCGATGATATTGCTGTCACCGATGAAATCCGCCACGAACGCATTTTCCGGTTCATTGTAGATATCCTCCGGCGTACCCATCTGCTGAATATATCCCTGGTTCATAACCACGACGGTATCTGACATGGTCAGAGCCTCTTCCTGATCATGGGTAACATAAATGAAGGTGATGCCCAGTTCATTCTTCAGACGGATCAGCTC
Source organism: uncultured Lachnospiraceae bacterium (assembly GCA_946630035.1). Lineage (GTDB taxonomy): Bacteria > Bacillota > Clostridia > Lachnospirales > Lachnospiraceae > UBA3305. Next base: position 9,176 of record CAMOYN010000079.1, on the reverse strand, counting down.
ATACTGCATGTCCTGACGCAGTTTCAGATCCAGAGCACCCAGAGGCTCATCCAGAAGCAGCACCTTCGGCTCATTGACAATCGCCCGGGCGATCGCCACCCGCTGCTGCTGTCCGCCGGAGAGCAGGGTCGGTTTCCGCTTTTCAAAGCCTTCCAGATTCACCAGCTTCAGAGCATACTGGATCTTATCACGGATATAGGCATCGCTCTTGTGACTGATCTTCAGTCCGAAGGCGATATTCTCCTCAATCGTCATATGAGGGAACAGGGCATATTTCTGAAATACCGTATTCAGATTCCGCTGGTTCGGCGGGATCCGGGTAATATCCTGGCCGTCAAAAATCACCTGTCCCTGATCCGGTGTGACAAATCCTCCGATGATACGGAGCGTCGTCGTCTTTCCGCACCCGGAAGGACCCAGCAGAGTCAGAAATTCATTCTCACGAACCGACAGACTCAGATCATCCAATACGCACTCGCCGTCAAAGGATTTGGTAATATGTACAAGATCAATCAATGGTTTTCCGCTCACGTTCGTTTCCCTCCGCGCCTGTTATTCGTTTTTTCAGAAAGATGGGGGCGTGCTGACCCAGAGAACCACAGCACCATGCTTTGATTCCAGAAAATGGGGTTTTTCCGCCCGGTAATAAAAAGATTCTCCGCTCTTTACGGTATACTTCCGGCTGTCAATGTGAAGAATGATGCTTCCCTTCAGCACATAGCCGAACTCCTCTCCCTCGTGGGGATTGTCCGGATAAGTGGATCCCCCGGCATTCAATGTCAGAAGGATCGGCTCCATCTCGTTTTTCTGTGCGTTTGGAATGAGCCACTGAATCCGGTTATTCAGTTCGCCATCCACTTTCTCAAAATAATCATTCTTGGAAAATACGACCTGTTCTTCCTGTTCTTCATGAAAAAAATCCGCCAGGTTCGTCCCAAGACACTGCAGGATATCTGTCAACGTCGCAATTGAAGGAGAAGTCAGATCTCTCTCCAGCTGAGAGATAAATCCTTTGGTCAGCTCCGCCCGGTTCGCTAATTCCTCCTGCGTCAAACCCTTTTGTATCCTCAGATTTTTAATCTTACGTCCTATATCCATACCTACTCCTTTGGCACCGCCGCCGGAAACAACAGAAAGTAATCTTTTTGTTTAGCAAAGCTAAACCGCACAGAGTTATTATACAGATTCCCAACTGGTTGTCAATAGATTTTAATCAATTTGTAAAAAAAATCTATACAAAAAGTTCAGTTTTACTAAACCCGGATTATGAGAGTTTCTCCCGACATAATTGCTTGTATTCCACAGGTTCTTTTGATACAATAAATGAGCAGATGATTTTCGTGGAATTAAGGAAATAAAACCTGCAATATCTAAAAGTAATCAGCGAAAAGAAGGAGAGATATGGACAACAGGCCAGTCAATCGCAAAAAGAATGTAACTTCCGGCGGTTCCGGTGTGCATCGACGGGGGGAAGGGCGAGGTTCGGGACCGGTTGGTTCCGGCGGTCCCTCCGGCAGTGGTTCTTCCGGGCGGCGGTCCGGCGGATCCAGGGCGGCCCGCGGAGCCGGTGTCAGCCTTCCCGTGCTGATTATTTTCGTCATTGCCTATCTGTTCTTTGGCGGAGGCGGCAGTCACAATAACTCCTCTACAGGCGGCCTCTCTTCCGGCAGCAGCTACAGCAGCCATACCCCCGGCAGCGATACTTCCGGCGGAAATTCCGCAGACTCCGGTGACACCGGCGGCAGCTACAGCGACTTCTATGAGTACTATCAGCAGATGATGCAGAATCAGGCGGACAACAGCTCCGACGGCGGCACATCGGATGGTACCACCGGAAACCAGAACTCCGGTTCCTATGCTTCCCTGAATCATATCGATACCGATTCCGATTCTCTGGATACAACCATCGCCTCGGGAGTTCCCGACAAACGTACCAAAATCCTGGGCGGCGGAAAAGATACCATCACGATCATGGTTTATATGTGCGGCACCGATCTGGAGTCCCACAGTGCGATGGCCACCTCCGATCTCCAGGAGATGCTTAAATCCACCCTGGGAAAAAATATAAATCTGCTGGTTTATACCGGTGGATGTACACGCTGGCAGAATAATGTAGTCAGCAGCCGTGTAAATCAGATCTACCAGATTTCCGACGGAAAGATGCGCCAGCTGGTAGCCGATGACGGTGCCAGATCTATGACCGATCCAGGCACACTGAGTGACTTCATTCAGTGGTCCGCCAAGAATTTCCCGGCCAACCGCTACGACCTGATCTTCTGGGATCACGGCGGCGGCTCTGTCAGCGGATACGGATATGATGAGAAATACAAACGCAGTGGCTCCATGGATCTGTCGGAAATCCGTAAGGCTCTGAAAGCCGGCGGTGTTACCTTCGATTTCATCGGATTCGATGCCTGTCTCATGGCTACCGCCGAGACAGCTCTCATGACCAGTGAATTTGCCGACTACATGATTGCATCCGAGGAGAGCGAACCAGGCATCGGCTGGTACTATACCAACTGGCTGTCTAAACTCTCCGCGAATACATCCATGGAAACTACCCAGATCGGAAAGAATATCATCGATGATTTTACAACGGCCTGTGCCAGAAGCTGCCGTGGACAGAAAACCACCCTTTCCATCATCGATCTGGCAGAGTTTTCCTACACGGTTCCTTCGAAGCTGAATGCTTTTGCCCGATCTGTGCGCACAAAGATCGCCTCCAAAGAATATAAGGCAGTATCGGATGCCCGTTACAGTGCCCGGGAATTTGCTCCCAGCTCCCGCATCGATCAGGTCGATCTCGTTGACATGGCCCTGAAGATGAATACCACGGAAGGACAGAACCTGGCAAAAACCCTGCAGGATACCATCAAATACAACCGGACCTCCGCGAATATGACCAATGCCTACGGCGTTTCCATCTATTTCCCTTATCAGAGAACCAGTTACGTGGATACGGCCTGCAGCACCTACAGCGACATCGGCATGGACGAAGAGTATACGAAATGTATCCGCGAATTTGCTTCCCTGGAAGCCAGTGGGCAGATCATCGCCGGCGGCAGCCAGGCTGCCTCTCCCTACGCCTCTCTGTTCGGAAGCCTTCTGGGAAGTGGATCCGGCAATGGAAACAGCAGTTACAGCAGCTCTTACGACACCCTGGGATCTCTTCTGGGTGGAGGAAGCAGCAGCAGTGATGCCATCAGCCAGCTGCTGGGAAGCTTTCTGAGCAACCCCGGCATACTGGAAGGACTTACCGGCAGCAACAGCAGTTTCTTCTCTGATAGGGCCCTCTCGGAAGAAGACACCGCCGATTATCTCGCCGCCAATTATTTCGATCCCACTGCTCTGACCTGGAAGGAAAGCAAGAACGGTACCGCCACCATGTCCCTCTCCGAGGAACAGTGGAGCCTGGTTCACGATCTCGATCTGAATATGTTCTATGACGACGGTGAGGGTTATGTAGATCTTGGCCTGGACAATATTTTCTCCTTTGATGATAAGGGAAATCTGGTAGCAGATACCGAGAGAAACTGGCTTTCCATCGGAGGACAAGTCGTGGCTTACTACCGCGAAAGCACCATCGGAACCAGTGATGACTATACGATCACCGGATATGTTCCCGCACTGCTCAACGGAAAGGAAGTCCAACTCATCCTTGTCTTTGATACAGAGAATCCGGGGGGAACCATCGTAGGGGCCCGCAGCGTTTACGCCGAAGAGGAGACGATGGAAGTCCCCAAAAATATGACAGAGCTGACCGAAGGAGACCGTCTGGAGTTCCTCTGTGATTTCTACAGTTACGATGGAGAGTTCCAGGACAATTATCTTCTGGGAGAACCTCTGACTGTAAGCAATAATCTGACCATCAGCAATACGGATGTCGGCGACGGCGAAGTAAAACTGATGTATCGTTTTACAGATATATATAACCAGGAATATTGGTCAGAAGCGTTGACACGTTAATGTCGGGAGGCACTATCATTGATTTACACAGATATGACAATTAAAGCGATGCAGCTGAGTTACCAAGCACATCAGAACCAGTTCGACAAGGGAGGAGTTCCCTATGTATTCCACCCTTTTCATGTGGCGGAGCAGATGACCGATGAACTGACCACTACCATCGCATTGCTCCATGATGTGGTCGAAGACACCTGGGTCACACTGGATTATCTGAAACAAGAGGGGTTCCCGCCGGAAGTAATCGAAGCGGTAGACGTTCTCACCAGAGATCTCTCTATGGATTACATGGATTATATAAGAGAAGTAAAAAAACACCCCGTCGCCTGCCGGGTAAAACTGGAGGATCTGCGACATAACAGCGATCCCACCCGTCTTCCGGTAAGAAACGAAGCCACTGAAAAGTTACTCGAAAAATATAAAATAGCTATTCGACTAATAGAACAGATATAAATTGTGCACCATATATTTTTAATTATTTATCAAATCGGCAATAATTTATTCATAATTTAATGATACGATTCTCGTATCATTCCTCGAATGATAAAGCTTTTTATGCTCATCGCCCATGGATCCCCCGTTCCCATGGGCGATTCCCTTTTTATGGCAGATATAACGCTAAAGTGTTCCTTAACACAAGCATTTTTTATCGCAAAACACTCTCTATCGCAAAACACTCTTTATCGCAAAACACTCTTAATACCGTTCTCCCAGAGCACGGCTTCCTTCAGTGTTTCTCCCTGATACACCAGCTTCAGGGAAAAGAATCCGTTTTCCATCGTTCTCATTTTTCTCAGGAATAAACGATCTCCCTCCCAGGTGGGAAGGTTTTCCACCTCATCCACAGGAATCCAGGCCAGATCGCCCTCATCGCATCGGATAAGCTCTCCGGAAAAATGTCGGGAGCGGAACAGATACATCCTCTCATCGTCCCACTGATCGGATATAAAAGTGATCACAGAGCACAGCTGCAGATTTTCCGCTATAAGACCCGTTTCTTCGCGAATCTCCCGGGCGGCACATTCCTCCGGACTTTCTCCCGGTTCCAGTTTCCCGCCGACTCCGATCCACTTGCCCTGGTTCTCATCGTTCTTTTTTTTCGTCCGGTGAAGCATCAGATAGCATCCATCCTTCTCCAGATAGCAGAGCGTGGTTTCCTTCATTTATTCTCCCTCCGTCTCGTTCAGAAGTCCCTGGTAGATATCCCGCTTCGAACAGTTCCTGTCCTTAGCCATCTGTTTCATGGCCTCTTTCTTATCCATCCCTTGCGATAAATACTGATTCAGATGTTCCGTAAGGCTTATGGATTCATAGGAAGCTGCGCGCTCTTCCCGCTCTTCCTGATAACTTTTTCCTTCAATGACAAGAACATATTCTCCCCGGGGCTCTGTCTCCTCATAAAGACGAAGGGCTTTCTTCAGGGAAGTATAGATTCCTTCTTCATATTTTTTGGTCAGTTCCCGGCAGATGGTCATCGGACGGTCACCCAGCACCTGGAACAGTTCCTCCAGAGTACTCTTCAGATGATGGGGAGCTTCATATAGAATCATGGTCCGGTGTTCCTGCGCCAGTTCATCCAGTACCTGTTTTCTTTCTTTTTTATCCGCAGGAAGAAATGCCTCAAAAGCGAATCTGCGGGCGGATCTTCCGGACATGGTCAGAGCCGTGATACAGGCACTGGCCCCCGGAAGAGACGTGACAGGAATATCCTCTTCCTTACATTTCCGGACCAGAACTTCCCCGGGATCGGAGATCGCGGGCGTACCGGCATCGGTCACCAGTGCAATCTGCATTCCCTGCCGCAATTTTTCCAGCAGCACCTCCGCTTTTTCATATTTATTATGCTCGTGGTAGCTCGTCAGAGGTGTATGAATATCAAAATGCTCCAGAAGAATACGGCTGTGGCGGGTATCTTCTGCCGCAATCAGATCTACCTCTTCCAGAATTTTTAAAACCCGGAGGGTTATATCCTCCAGGTTTCCGATCGGGGTTGCACACAGATACAGTTTTCCTGCCATATCTCATCCCTCTTTTCCGTAGATTTTCAGTACTTCCTTCGTATAAACTCCCGGCGCCTGGTACACGATGAGAGGAGGCTCCATCTTAAGCCACGGGTTTCCACCCCGGACAGATTCGATCAGAACCATGTTGGCCTCCCCGTCTATAAAGGGATATACCAGTCTCATCCGCTTTGGTTCCAGCTTATACTGCTTCATATAAGCAATAATATCCGCCAGACGGTGAGGCCGGTGCACCATAAAGAACCGTCCTCCCGGCTTTAAAACCAGAGCCGCCTGACGAAGCACATCCTCCAGACAGCAGGTAATTTCATGACGGGCAATCGCCTTCGCTTCCTGAGGATTCGTCAGACCATGATTCTGGTTCATATAAGGCGGGTTGGATACGATGACATCAAAGGAAGCCCGGCCAAAGATCTGATCCGCCTCCCTGAGATCTCCCTCCCGTATCTCAATCCGGTCAGAGAGATCATTCATCTGCACACTTCTTTTTGCCATATCCGCCAGTTCCGGCTGTATCTCCAGTCCGACAAAATATCTTCCCGCCGTTTTGGCCGCTAATAATATAGGAAGAATTCCGTTTCCCGTTCCGAAATCCAGTACCTTCTCTTCCTTCCGGATCCAGGCGAATCCGGAAAGAAGCACCGCATCCATACCAAAACAAAACTGTTCCGGATTCTGGATAATCCCGTATCCACCTCTCTGCAGATCGTCTATCCTTTCTCCGCTGTTCAGTTCTATGTTCATTTATTATCCGTTTTTACTTCTGCCGGTCTGGAATCTCCCTGATTCCCTCTGCCGCGGCGGCGATGAAAACGAGGTTTTCTGTCTTCTGAATTTTTTCTGTCTTCCGAATTTTTTTTCTCTTCCGGACTCTTTCTCTCTTCGGAAAATTCTTTCTTTTCCGAATTATCTTTTCTTTCCGGAGCGTCTTTCCTTTCGGAAGTGTTACGGTTCTCGGGTCCGGCATTCATCGCTTCTTCCGCCTGTTCTTTTCCTCGGCGGTTATTGCGATTATTACGGTTCCGGTTATTTCCATTTCCCCGGTTATTGCGAGATCCGCGAGTCTCTGCGGTTTCCTCTACCCTTTCCTGGCGATTCTGACCTTCTCTGGAATCCTCTCTTTCACCAGCCCCGGCATTCTGCTCCCGGTTCCTGCGGTTATTCCGGTTATCTCTCCGGCCATCCCGGCGGTTTCTGCGATTTTCCTGACCGGCATTCTCTGTCTCTTCGGATTTTACAAGAACATCCGTCTCTGAATAAGAAATCTCTCTGAAACGAATCTCCCCACGATCCACCTGCATCTCTTCGATATAGGCATCCAGATCAAAAGAATCTTCCACAAGATTTCCTTCTTCGTCCTCTCTCTTCATGGAACTGAATTTCAGTTTTTCCACAGGAAACTCTTTTACATCCACATTATCGTCATCCGAGCTGATGATGACTTTAACACGCTGTCTGAGAACATTTACCGTCTGAACCGTTCCCACTTCTCCGGTACTTTCCACTACCACTTTCTCTCCAACGGAAGGAAGGCGGCTGTTCAGATATTCATAGGTATCCTCTTCATTTTTCAGACAGCACATAAGACGTCCGCACACACCGGAAATCTTGGAGGGATTCAGGGACAGACTCTGTTCCTTCGCCATTTTGATCGAGACAGGAATAAAATCGGACAGATAGGAACTGCAGCAAAGGCAGCGGCCGCAGATACCGATTCCCCCCAGCATCTTGGTCTCATCCCTGACACCGATCTGTCTCAATTCGATTCTCGTCTTAAAAATCGAAGCCAGATCCTTTACCAGCTCCCGGAAGTCAATTCTGCCATCTGCTGTAAAATAGAACAGGATTTTATTTCCGTCAAATGTATATTCCACATCCACCAGCTTCATCTCCAGCTGCCGCTCGATGATTTTTTCCTGGCAGATCTTATATGCTTCTTTTTCTTTTTCTTTATGATCACGAATGACATCGAAGTCTTCGGTCGTTGCAATCCGTATGACTGGCTTCAGTGGCTGAACAATCGTATCTTCCTCTACTTCCTTATTGGCCAGCATGACAGTGCCCATCTCAACACCACGGGCCGTCTCAACGATGACACTCATACCACGGGAAATCTGCTGATCACCGGGATCAAAATAGTATATTTTTCCGGCACAGCGGAATTTTACACCAATAATTGTCACCATATTTATAGTTCCTCCTGTTAATAGGCTGATGATTCCCTGGAATCCGTATAACGCATGGCCGCCAGAAGTAATTCCATAGCAAGCTCATAATTGACATTGGAACCTATACGTTTTTCTGTCTGATCCGCCAGCAGCAGTATATCATTGCACTGCTTCCAGCTGTATTTGTCCGCCGCTCTGCGGATATATTCCGATTCCTCCCGAAGAACCAGAGGGGGATTACTTTTAACACTTTTCTTTATTAAAATATCACGGAACCAGATACGAATCAGATAGAGCACAGTTGCCGCCGGCAGGTTCTTTTCCTTCCAGGAAGAGGCGGCCTGTGAAATAGAAGTTAAATCATATTTACCCACAGAACGAAGTACGGAGAAAATGTCTTCCTTATCCTCGTCGGACATTTCCGAGAGACCTCTTCCTACATGATTTACCAGAAATCTCGTACATCGGGACAGTATCGTAGGAAGCAGTTTATCCGCGTTAGATGTAATCAGTATAATAATACCATAGTAAGGGGGCTCCTCCAATGTCTTTAAAAGAGCATTCTGAGCCGCTGCATTCATCTTTTCCGCTTCTTCTATGATATAAATCTTATAATTACTGCTATAGGGACGAATCGCCATGTTGTCAACCAGCTGATCCCGGATTTCGTCGATTCGGATCGTATCTGGTTTTTCATGGGTCACCCATATAACATCCGGATGACTTCCATGGTCAAAGGAAAGACAGGAATGACACTCCCCGCAGCCGGTTCCCTTTTCACATAACAGCATGCGGGAAAAGGCAGACGCCAGCTCACGTTTCGGAGCCCCTATCTCCCCTTCCAGAATATAGGCATGGGACAGCTGGCCATTCTTCACTGCCTGCTTTAAATGACCGATCAGTACATCTTGTCCGGAAATACCTGCCCAGTTATCCATAGAAATCACCGTGTATGTAACAATATGTTTATATAACAAAAAAAGATGCCCAGAGCCGGAATCGAACCAGCGACACGAGGATTTTC
>CAMOYN010000078.1 GCA_946630035.1 uncultured Lachnospiraceae bacterium | reverse complement strand
GATGATGTAGCTGCCGGTGGGATGGAAGATCAGATTTTTCAGGTGGGCGGATCCTTTCTGCACCAGATCATACCGGACCGAAAAAGGAACCAGGGAAACATCCTCGGAAACCACAAAAACATGCACGATCTCATTCTCCGCCGAAGCCTTCTCCAGCAGATACTGATGCCCCAGGGTAAAGGGATTGGCATTCATGACCACGGCCGCCGCCTGCTTCCCCTCCACCCGGGTCTTCGCCAGATCCTCCAGATAGGCGGAAAAGCCGGTACGGCGGTTCTCCATAAATACAACTTTTCCCTCCACCCGGGCGATCTCATAAAAGCCCAGGTCATGGAAAAATTTAGCACTGTCACACTTCGTATAGAGGAACAGATCCCGGTTCCCGCGCTCAAACTGATGATCCATCAGATGAGTCACCACCTGATTCAGCAGCCCCTCCCCCTGATGTGCAGAATCCACCGCCATACAACGCAGCGTATTCTTAAAACAGGATCCGGTGGCCACCAGATTGTAATCCTCATCAAAAAGTCCGGCACTGTAATCCAGATTCTTATCCCTCTCGATCCCTTCCTTCTCCAGAAGAGCATCCATCAGACGAAGGCTTCTCCGGTCCGAAGGACGGATCTCACTCACACTGTATTCACACATATTAAACTCCTGTCCCTTTGGTTTATCTACGATGATAAGAGCATACCATAAAACCCTCCCGCACACAAGATTTTGAGTCAAAAGGGACGGTTCTTTCTGACTCATTGTAGACAATGAGTCAGAAAGAACCGTCCCTTTTGACTCATCCCTTGTATTTATATAAGATATATGTTAAACTGGTAACGATGGTCTGATGTGAGGCTTTTGCGACATTTTGTCGGAAAGATCATCTCCTTTTCCGCAATTTACAGGAATGATAGGAGATGTCACAGGAGGATACAATGGTATCTGCAGGGTCAGAAGGAGAGGTTGGTTCATGATTGAACTGGGAGATGGCCTGGAGAAAGTTTATATCGAGCGAAATAATAAAAAAATGGCTTATGGGTATACCACCGGGAGCTGTGCTGCGGTGGCGTCGAAAGGGGCGGCGATTCTTCTTCTGACGGGGGAGGCCCCGGAGGAGATTACATTGATGACGCCCAAGGGGTTCCGGCTGAGGATCCACCCCGAGCTGTGTCAGTGGGAGGAGGATTCGGCGGTCTGTGCTGTGCGTAAGGACAGCGGGGATGACCCGGATGTCACCCACGGGGCGCTGGTGTATGCCAGGGTACGGAAGTCGGATGTCCCGGGGGTGGATATTGACGGTGGGATCGGTGTGGGCCGTGTCACGAAACCGGGGCTGGAGCAGCCGGTGGGGGCCGCAGCGATCAACCGGGTTCCCCGGCAGATGATCACGGAAGCGGTGAGTGACGTGTGTGATGCGGCCGGGTATCCCGGGGGAATCCAGGTGGAGATCTCCATTCCGGCCGGTGTGGAGCTGGCGGCGCGGACCTTCAATCCCCGACTCGGCATCGAGGGTGGGATTTCGGTTCTCGGGACCAGCGGCATCGTGGAACCCATGAGTGAGGCGGCCCTGATCGAGAGTATCCATATTGAGATGCGCATGAGAGCAAAGCAGGGCTTTGAATGGCTGGTTATCACCCCGGGAAACTACGGGGCGGACTACATCCGGCAGTACATGGACCTGGATCTGGAAAAGGCGGTCAAATGCAGTAACTTTGTCGGTGATACCATCGATTATGCCGTGGAACTGGGTCTTAAGGGGATTCTGTTTATCAGCCATATCGGAAAGATCGTAAAAGTGGCGGGAGGGATCATGAACACCCACTCCCGGGATGCGGACTGCCGGATGGAAATCCTGGCGTCCCACAGTATCCTGGCCGGATGTTCGGTGGAAACAGCCCGGCGCATTCTCACCTGTCCGACCACCGATGCTTCCCTGGACGTGATGGAGGAAGCAGGAGTCCTGGCTCCGGCCATGAAGACGGTGATGGAGAAGATCCGGGAAGCCTATAACCGCCGCTCCTACGGGAAACTGGAGATCGCGGCACTGGCTTTCTCGAAGGAGAGAGGCGAACTGGGGCGGACCGCCAATTACGAGGAAGTGTACCGGGAAGTAAAAAAGGCCGGCTTTTAAGCTTTGTAAATCAAGAAAAATATACCCATGATCTGAAAGAACAGAATATGCATCATAGATGAAGGAGGCAGTTATGGTTCATTTTGTAGGCGCCGGTTCCGGCGCGGCAGACCTGATCACCGTGCGGGGACAGCGTCTGGTATCCGAAGCGGATGTGATTATTTATGCGGGATCTCTGGTCAATCCCGGTTTGCTCGCGATGGCGAAGCCCGGCTGCCGTATTTTCGACAGCGCAAAAATGACTCTCGAAGAGGTCATCGAAGAGATGGTGAAAGCGGAAGCGGCGGGGGAGACAACTGTTCGCCTTCACACCGGCGACCCCTGCATCTACGGTGCCATCCGGGAGCAGATGGATATTCTGGATGAAAAAGGAATTTCCTACGATTACTGTCCCGGTGTCAGCGCCTTCTGCGGAGCGGCATCGGCACTGAATCTGGAATATACCCTTCCCAATGTGTCACAGAGCGTCATTATCACCCGCATGGCGGGTCGGACTCCGGTGCCGGAGAAGGAAAGTATCGAGAGCTTCGCAGCACATCATGCCACCATGGTGATTTTCCTCAGCACGGGCATGCTGGAGGAGCTTTCTGAACGTCTGATCGCCGGTGGCTACGAGCCGGATACGCCAGCAGCGATTGTCTATAAGGCAACCTGGCCGGAGGAGCGCTCTTATGTCTGTACCGTGGCGACACTGGCTCAGACGGCGAAGGAAAACCATGTGACGAAAACCGCTCTGATTATGGTGGGAGATGCCATTGCCCATACCAATTATCAGAGATCCGAATTATATCATCCTGCCTTTACGACGGAATTCCGTCAGGCGACCGCCTCTTCGCACAGTGCCGTGGCGGCCCTCGCCGGTCTTCCGGAGGGAGCCCAGGACGGCGGGGCAAAGGAATGAGAGCCTCCGTCATCAGTTTCTCGGAGCAGGGAGGAAGGCTGGCCGCCAGAGTAGGAGAGATCCTCGGGGAAAAGGGGGAGGTGTCGGTCTTTGCCCTTCCCAAATACGCCTCATCCTCGGGACAGATCCCGGTGGAGAACGGAGCTGCCGCCTGGTGTAAGGAGCGGTGGGAGACGGAAGATCTCCTGGTCTTTGTCGGGGCCAGCGGAATTGCCGTGCGGTATATTGCGCCCCTGGTACATTCCAAAAAGACGGATCCGGCGGTGCTGGTGCTGGATGAAAAAGGAAATTTTGTCATTTCTCTCCTGTCCGGTCACCTGGGAGGAGCCAATGAATATACCCGGTGGCTGGCGGATGCGCTGCCGGCCATCCCGGTGATTACGACGGCGACGGATGTGAACCACAAGTTCGCCGTGGATGTCTGGGCCAGCAAGAATCATCTGTTCATTTCCTCCATGAAGCTGGCCAAGGAGGTGGCAGCGGCGGTTCTGGCCGGGGACCCGGTGGGAATCTGGCTTCACCCCTCCGTTCATCCGACGGGGGAAATACCACCGGAACTGACACCTCTGTCCGGGGAGGAGGTCCGGGACTTCTCCGGCATCCTGATTGCCGTCAGCCCGGTCCGGGAGGATTTTCCCCAGGAAAAGATCCTGTGGCTGGTCCCGAAGAATATCTGCCTGGGACTGGGATGCCGCCGGGGAAAAGAGAGCAATGTGATCCTTTCCCGGGTGGAAGAATGGCGGAAGGAAGCCGGTATTTTCCGGGAAAGTATCCGAAGTGCCGGATCGATTGATCTGAAAAAAGAAGAAGAGGGACTTCTGACTCTGGCGAAAACCTACGGAATTCCCTTTGAAACCTGGCCGGCCGAAGCGCTGGCAAAAGCCCCCGGGGTATTTTCGACCTCTTCCTTCGTGTCGGATATCACCGGAGTGGACAATGTATGTGAGAGAGCGGCTGTCACAGGAAGCGGCGGCGGAGATCTCTTGATGAAAAAACAGGCGAAGGACGGCGTGACAGCAGCGGCCGCCGCCGGAAAGTGTGAGGTGATATTTTGGGTAAACTGATCGTAGTGGGCATCGGCCCCGGAGAATATGAAGGGATGACGATCAAAGCGGCAGAGACACTGAAAAACTGCGATGTCATCGTCGGCTATACCGTATATATCGATCTGGTAAAGGAGCATTTCCCCGGCAAGAGTTTTCTTTCCACTCCCATGAAGAAAGAAATCGAGCGGTGTGAGATGGCTTTTGAAGAGGCAGAAAAAGGAAAGACGGTAGCCATGATCTGCAGCGGCGATGCCGGTGTCTACGGCATGACCGGTCTGATTTATGAGCTGGGCCAGAAATATCCGCAGGTAGAGATCGAGACCGTGACCGGCGTGACGGCGGCCATCGGCGGTGCCGGTGTCCTGGGCGCCCCTCTGATTCACGATTTTGCCGTGATCAGCCTGAGCGATCTGCTGACTCCCTGGGAGAAGATTGAAAAGAGACTGAAGGCAGCCGCCGAGGCGGATTTTGTGGTTGTTCTCTATAATCCCAGCAGTCACAAGAGAAAAGATTATCTGCAGAAGGCCTGCGACATTCTCCTGACCGCCAAATCTCCGGAGACCGTCTGTGGTACGGTGCAGAATATCGGAAGAGAGGGACAGGAAATGCATCTGTATTCCCTGAGAGAACTCAGAGATACTCAGGTGGATATGTTTACCACCGTATTTATCGGGAATTCCCAGACCCGCAATATTGAAGGGAAGATGGTTACTCCCAGAGGATACAAGGTAGACGAATAATCACCGAGGATGGGAGGCAGCTATGGGAAAAGTAGTCATTTTTGCAGGAACCAGTGATGGACGTGAGCTGGCCGAACTGCTGCACCGGCATCAGATCCCGGTGCATGTCTGCGTGGCGACGGAATACGGGGAGAAAGTGATGAGCAGTGAGCTGGCGGAGTTTGTGTCCGCCGGCCGCCTGACCTGCGAAGAAATGGTGGATCTGATCGGGAAGGAGGAGGCAACCGAAGTGGTGGATGCCACCCATCCCTATGCGGTGGCCGTCTCGGAGAATATCCGGGAGGCCTGCGAGAAAGCGGGAAAACCCTATCTTCGCATGCTGCGGGATTCCGAAGGGGAAGAAATCAGCAAGAACTCCGACTGTGTCTGTGTGGAGAGCGTAGACGAGGCCGTGGAATTCCTGAAAAAAACACCGGGAAAGGCGTTGCTGGCGACCGGAAGCAAGGAGCTGGCTAAATATACCCAGGTGGAAGGGTTTGCTTCCCGTTTTACGGCCAGAGTGCTGTCCACGCCGGAAGTAGTCGCCTCCTGCCAGGCCCTGGGATTTGAAGGGAAAAATCTGATTGCCATGCAGGGGCCCTTCAGTGAGGAACTGAATACCGCCATGCTGAAACAGACCGGCGCGGAGTGGCTGGGGACAAAAGATTCCGGAAAAGCCGGCGGCTTCCCGGAAAAAGTGGCGGCCGCCAAGAAAGCCGGCGCCAAACTTCTTCTGATCCGCCGACCTCCGGAAAACGGCGGCCTGACCTTCGCCCAGGTGCTGGAGATTCTCTGCCCGGAAGCGGCGGAGGAGATCAAGGACATTGATGTGATTTCCTCCGAACCCCGGAAAATCACCCTGCTGGGCATCGGTATGGGTTCGGAAGGCCAGCTGACTCTGGACGGGATCCGCGCCTGTCAGAAGGCAGATGTGATCATCGGAGCCAGACGTATGCTGACGGCGCTGGAAGCGTTCGGAAAGCCGACCTTCCAGTCCTACAAAAATGATGAGATTCTTCATTTTATCCATAAACATCCGGAATATCACCGGGTGGTGATCGCTCTTTCCGGTGATGTGGGTTTCTACAGCGGTGCCAGAAAGCTGCTGGATGGTATGGATGAGAGCAAGGTGGAGCTGATCTGCGGCATCTCTTCGGTGGTGTATTTCTGTTCCCGCCTTCGCATGGCCTGGGAGGATGTAAAACTGGTGAGCGTCCATGGCCGTTCCGCCAATCTGGCCGGAGCCGTGCGGGAAAATGCCAAGGTGTTCTCCCTGGTGGGAGGCAACGGGGCCCTGTCCGAGATCTGCGCCATGCTGACAGAGTATGGCCTGGGAGATGTGACCATGTGGGTAGGGGAAAATCTTTCCTATCCCGACGAGTCCATCCGTAAGGGAACTCCCAGAGAATTCCAGACGGAAATGAGTCACGGTCTCTGTGTGATCCTGCTGGAAAATCCCGAAGCCGGCCGCCATGTCGTAACCCATGGAATCCCCGACGAGGCATTCCTGCGGGAGAAGGCACCGATGACAAAGGAAGAAGTGCGGGAGGGGTCCCTCTCCAAACTGCGTCTGACCCGCCGCTCCGTAGTATATGATGTAGGAGCCGGTACCGGGTCGGTTTCCGTGGAAGCTGCCAGGATCGCGGTGGAAGGCGAGGTATATGCCATCGAGAAAAAACTTCCGGCAGCAGAACTGATCCGGCGGAACGCCAGAAAATTCGGAACGACGAATCTTCATGTGGTGGAGGGACTGGCTCCGGAGGCCATGGTGGATCTTCCGGTTCCGACCCATGCCTTCATCGGCGGCAGCTCCGGCAACCTTTCCGCTATCTGTGATCTCCTAAGGATGAAAAATCCGAAGGTCCGGATTGTGGTCAATGCGATTGCCCTGGAGACGATCGGAGAACTGATGGAATACCTGAAGGAACATCCGCCGCTGCATCTGGATATCGTGCAGGTCAGTGCGGCCAAATCCCGGACTCTGGGAAACTACCATATGATGACCGGAATGAATCCCGTTCTGATTGCTTCTTTTGATGATGACGGGGACAGCGAGTCGGACATTTACTGATCACCGGAGGGACCTGACAGGGCTCCTAAGAGAGCGAATCAGGCACAGGAGGAAGGAATGAATATACCCAGAATCATGCTGGCCGCTGCGGCCAGCGGCAGCGGAAAAACACTGATTACCTGCGGGCTGCTGCAGGCACTGATGAACCGCGGCTGCCGGACGGCCTCGTTCAAATGCGGACCGGACTACATTGATCCCATGTTTCATACCCGGGTGATCGGTATACCCAGCCGCAATCTGGATCCGTTTTTCTGTGACGCGGATACCCTTCGTTATCTTCTGGGGCGCCAGGCGGATGCCTTTGATGTCTCCGTCCTGGAAGGGGTTATGGGATATTACGACGGACTGGGAGGAACGGATTTTACCGGCTCTTCCTATGATCTTGCCAGAATTACGGATACACCGGTGATTCTGATCGTCAATGCCCGAGGCATGAGCCGGACCGTTTCGGCTGTGATCCGGGGAATCGCCGGATACCGCGAGGATTCTCATATTGCCGGCGTGATACTGAACCGTATGAGCGGAAGCATCTATCCGGAACTGAAGGCTCTCATCGAAGAAGAATGCGGGATTCCCGTGGTGGGATATGTACCGCCTGTACCGGAACTGGTCATCGAGAGCCGTCATCTGGGACTGGTGACTCCGAACGATGTGGAAAATCTCCGGGACAAGCTGAACCGGATGGCAGCCCAGCTGGAAGAGACGGTGGATATCAACCGGATGCTGGAACTGGCGCGGGAGGCTGCTCCCCTGGAGATAAAGAAACCGGTCTGGCCCCGCAGTGATACACCGGTGCGGATCGGTACGGCCCGGGATGAAGCGTTCTGCTTCTATTACGAAGATAATCTGGAGCTGTTCCGTCAGATGGGCGCTGAGCTGGTTCCCTTCTCTCCCCGGAAAGATGCCTCCCTGCCGGAGGATCTGGACGGAGTGATTTTCCCGGGTGGCTATCCGGAACTCTATGCCGGGGAACTGTCAGCCAATACCGGTATGCTGCGTTCGGTAAAAGAGGCTCTCTCGGCGGGACTTCCGTGCCTTGCGGAGTGCGGTGGCTTTATGTATCTGCACCGGGAGATGGAAGATATGGACAGCCGGTCCTGGCCCATGGTGGGATTTGTAGACGGGAGAGCCTATCGGACCCGGAAACTGGGAAGATTCGGCTACGTGACCCTCACGGCTTCGAAGGACCAGATCCTGGGGCCGGCGGGGATTTCCCTTCGCGCCCATGAATTTCACTATTTTGACAGCACCTCCTGCGGGGACTCCTTCACGGCAAAGAAACCGCTGCGAAAACGAAGCTGGGAATGCATTCATGCCGACGCACATTCGGCGGTAGGATTTCCCCATCTGTACTATCCTTCCTGCCCCGAGGCAGCCTGGAATTTCATACAGGCCTGTGTAAACTGGAAGAAGAGACAGCAGCAAAGCTGACCTTTTGAGGCTGCTGAGAGAGATATAGAAAAAGTGGAGAATAAGATGAAACTGGAAGAGACACTGACGAAAATACGGCCGTCCGATCCGGCGGCCATGGAGGCGGCCTGGAAGCACTGGGACGCGATCGCGAAACCTCTGCGGAGTCTGGGAAAACTGGAAGAGACCGTCGTCCGGATCGCAGGAATGCAGAGAACCCCGCAGATTGATATCGGTAAAAAAGCGCTGATTATCATGTGCGCGGACAACGGAGTTGTGGCCGAAGGAATTTCCCAGAGCGGCCAGGATATCACCGCCATTGTAGCGGAGAATTTTCTGGATGACCGCACCTGTACCGCCATCATGGCAAGGGAATGCGGAGCCGATCTGTTCCCGGTGGATATCGGGATGGCACGGGATACCCGGGTGAACCGGGAAGATAAAATCGCCTACGGAACGAAGGATTTCTACCGGGAACCGGCGATGACCCGGGAGCAGGCAGTGGCTGCCATCGAGGCCGGCATCCGTCAGGCACAGAAGGCATACGATGCCGGGTACCGGATGCTGGCGACGGGAGAGATGGGCATAGGAAATACCACGACCAGCAGTGCCGTGACCTCCGTTCTCCTGGGCGTCCCCGTGGAAACCGTGACCGGGAAAGGGGCCGGGCTGACGAATGATGGCCTGAACCGTAAGATCCGCATCATCCGGGAATCGATCGAGAAACATCATCCGGATCCCATGGATCCCGTGGATGTGGTGAGAAAAGTAGGCGGATTTGATATCGCCGGACTGATGGGAGTTTTCCTCGGCGGTGCGGCCCTGGGAATGCCCGTGGTGGTAGACGGATTCATCTCCGGTACGGCGGCTCTGGCTGCCGGACGTCTTTGTCCCACGGCAGAAAACTATATGATAGCCTCCCATGTATCCGATGAACCCGCCGGAAAGATGGTCCTGGATGCGCTGGGACTGGATCCCTGGCTTCACTGCCGCATGCGTCTGGGAGAAGGCTCCGGGGCGGTGGCCATGTTCCCGATTCTGGATATGGCAGTCAAAGTGTATTACAGCATGACTACCTTCGAGGGAACCAATATTGAGGCCTATGTGCACCTGTGATCTTGTGACCCTGTGACCCGGAGGATACATAGAATCCCCTGTAAAATGAGGAAAATTCTTTATGTTTATTATGGTGACCGGCGGCAGCGGCAGCGGAAAATCTGCCTACGCGGAAGGAAGAGCCGTTGCCTTGGAACCGGGTGAGAAAATATATATCGCCACCATGGAACCCTTTGACGAAGAAAGTTTCCGGAGAATCGAAAGACACCGGAACATGCGGGCTGAAAAGCATTTTCGTACCATCGAATGTTACCGCCATCTGGAAGAGCTGGAGGCAGACCGGGAGGATACGATTCTGCTGGAATGCATGTCCAATCTGACGGCCAATGAGATCTTTTCCCCGGAGGGAAGAGGATTTGCCTGTGTGGAGCCGATTCTTGCGGGAATTAAACGACTGAAGGACAAGGCAAAGAACCTGATTGTGGTCACAAACGATGTCTTCGGGGACGGAACCGAGGTGGAGGAAGGTTCCCGGAAATACCTGGAGATATTAGGTGAAATCAATGCACGGATGGCCGGGATGGCGGATGAAGCAGTGGATGTCATCTGCGGCATACCGGTGCCTTTAAAATAACAGGGAGGAAGATATGATAGTATTGACCGGAGGCGCCTTTTCCGGCAAATCCCTCTGCGCCAGAGAGATCTACCGAAGTCTGGGCCATGAGGAGGAGCCGGTGGTGGCGGAAGGAGCGGACTGCACCCTGGAAGAATGCAAAAAGGCAGATATCTGGGATCATTTCCCTCTCTGGGTAAAAAGAGGCATGAAGGAAGAGAGAGATCTTGCGGCAGAACTGGAGGAAATCCTGGATCAGAACCCGGATCTGATCGTGGTGACCCAGGAGCTGGGCTGCGGCCTCGTGCCGGTGGATGCGTCGGAGAGGGCTTTCCGGGAGAAAAACGGGAGACTCTCCTGTGACCTGGCGGCCCGGGCGGAAGAAGTATATCTGGTAACCTGTGGCCTTCCCAGACAAATCAAAGGACAGAAAACAGTATGATGTATCTATGGTATTCCACGGCAGCTCTGATCCTGGGAGCTGCGCTGGACCGGCTGATCGGAGATCCCCATGGTCTCTGGCATCCGGTGATCGGTATCGGGTGGTTGATCAGCCACTGGGAAACTTTTCTCCGGAAACATTTTCCGAAGACGCCGGAAGGAGAACGGCATGCCGGTGTGTCACTGGTAGTACTTGTCATTGCCAGCACCCTGCTTCCGGCCGGTCTGATTCTGTGGGCGGCCTATCGCATTCACCCTTACCTGGGGCTGGCAGTGGAAACGGTTTTCTGCGGACAGCTCCTGGCGGCTAAAAGCCTGGCCCAG
>CAMOYN010000077.1 GCA_946630035.1 uncultured Lachnospiraceae bacterium | reverse complement strand
CTCCAGGAATTCATAGAAAATGCGCTCCAGATGATCCGTCCGCTCAGAAACGCTGTCCGTCGCCAGGATCTCGTATTTTTCCTCGTTGTCCGCGGTCACCTGATAAGACATGGCCGCCACCATCTCACCGATGGAGCTCCACTGACGCACATAATTGCGGAGGAATAATCCCCACTGCCGGTCCCGCAGGAAGGAAAGCAGGGCATTTCGCATATCTTTAAACCGCTGCTGCTCTTCTTTCTCGTCCAGATCCTGAATCTCCGGCCGGCCGCTGGCCTCCAGGAGAATCTCCTCCCCTTCTATTTTCACATCTGAGATATCCACCCGGCTCACCGTGCGGATTCCTACATTTCCTTCCCGGTCCACGCTCTCCACGACGCCGGACATACCAATCGGAAAGAGATCCTCCGGGACGATATCTCTCCGGTCCTTCTCCTCCTTCAGCATGGGGAAAATCACCGTCTCCCCCATCTCCGGTTCTTTATTGGCTATCTCGTGAAAATATTCTCCCTGAAAATAAATCGTAATTCCCGGGACCATAATCAGATTATAAAAAGGCGCTACTGTCAAAGCCGTCACTCCCTCCTGTTGCTAGCACTCATATTTGGTTAGTGCTAATTGCCCTAATTATATCAGGAAAATGCCGTCTGTCAAGTAAAGGATTGGGTCAGGGGGATACGCACACCCCGCTGACCCAGGTCATTCCCATAAAAATATTCTTTTCTCGCAAGGCTTCGGATCAGGTTCTCTTCCGGAAAGCCTCCCGCTCCCGTTTCAGTTCCTGCTGCAGCTGTCGGCCGTTCCACCGGGCATTGGTCGGCGTGAGCATGGCCTTCAGACGGATCCCCAGCTGCATCTTCCGGGATTTTGCCAGAAAATGGTCCAGCATCTCATTGGTGAATCCGCCAAAAACCACCATCGGTTCCGTCAGTTTGGCAGCATCGGCCGGGATGTCCTCCGGCTCCGTCCGCTCCGGGGGATCTGCAGCGACGTCCTCCGGTTCCCTCACTTCCGGAGAAGATGCCTCCTCCGGTGTCAGCGTCAGGGGCATTCCCTCTAACCCCGCGAGAAACCCCAGGGGCAGCCGTTCCTGCTCAGGCAGAACCTGCAGTATCTGAATTCCCATGGGAAGGCAGATCCGGCGGATTGTCTGAATCTGGGCGGATTCTGCGCGATAGATCAACACGATGGATCTGCGAAGTCTCATGATTTGTTCCTCTCCCTTTTCTCTGTTCCGCACAGCTTTATGCGGACATGGACTATTGTGACCACAGTTTAAGACTCGCTTGCGGTATCAGTCGTAGTCGACTTTGATCAGGCAGAGTCCCTTCGCGGGGGCGGTGATGCCGGCCAGGGAGCGGCTTTTCGCCTCCAGCAGTTCCTCCATGCTCTCTGGCGTGCGTTTTCCCCAGCCCACCTCCAGGAGGGTTCCGGTGAGAATCCGCACCATGTGCTGCAGGAATCCGGTGCCGTGATAGGTCAGGTTGAGATAGGCACCGCTGGGCTCAATCTCGATCCGGTCCACCTTGCGGACCGTGGATTTCTTCATCCGGGGATTGCTGCAGAAACTGGCGAAATCATGGGTACCCGTCAGATACCCGGCGGCCTGTCTCATCGCCTCCACATCGGGAGCCTGCTCCAGCACCCAGACATATTTCCGGTTAAATACAGGCTTAAGATCCCCGGTATAGCAGGTATAACAGTAGGTCTTGCCCAGGGCATTGTAGCGGCTGTGAAACCGGTCCGAGGCGATCCGGACCTCCCGCACGCAGATATCGTCGGGCAGGTAGTGATTCATGTAATCCCGTATCTCTTCCTCGGTCATGGAAGTGTCCAGGCGGGCGTTGGCCACCATGCCTTTGGCATGGACACCGGCATCCGTGCGGCCGGCGCCGATCACTTCTATTTCCTGTTCTGTCATACGGGATAATACCGATTCCAGTTTTCCCTGGATCGTCATGTCGGTGTTCGGCTGGTGCTCCCATCCATAGAACCGGGTTCCGTCGTAGGACAGTATCATTTTATAGTTTCGTACCATACTATATCCTCAATATTATCATCTCTTCGTTTTCTTCCCGCATCCTTTTCTTCCCGCGCCCAGCTGCTGATTTCAGTTTTCTTCCGGTTCCAGGACTTCCCGGTGTCTTCTCCCCGGCAGCTGAACCATAACGACGGCGGTCAGAATCAGCAGGCACCCCAGGAGTTCTCTCCGGGTGGGGATCTGGTGCAGCAGCCATACGCCGCCGATCATGGCAAATACCGACTCCATACTCATCAGGAGTGTAGCGGTTGTGGGAGGTGCATATTTCTGTCCCACAATCTGAAGGGTATAGGCAATACCGCAGGAGCAGACGCCGGCATAGAGAATCGGAACGGCTCCTGCCACAAGCTGGGAGAGCTGCGGTTTTTCAAGAATAAACATGGGGACAGCCGTGAGCAGCACAGACACCGCGAACTCCAGAAAAGACAGTTTGACACTGTCTACCTGAGGAGCAAAATGTCCGATCGCACGGATCTGCAGAGTGTAGAACACGGCGCAAAGAAGGATCAGAATATCCCCCAGGCCAAACCCCGCCGGTCCGTTCAGACTGAGCAGTGCCATGCCGGAAATCGCCAGAACCACACAGCCCCACACCTTCACACCGATTTTTTCTCCCAGAAAAACACCGCAGAGCGGTACCATTACCAGATAGATCGAGGTCAGGAAGCCGGCTTTACCGACATCCACATACAGTAAGCCGTACTGCTGAAAACAGCAGGCCACGGTATAGGTGACTCCGGTAATCAGGCCTCCTGTCAGCAGCAGATGACCGGATTTTTTCTCCCTGGCCCCTTCCGGAACCTTCGTTACGGCAGGGGAATCCTCCGCATATGTCCTTTGCGGATGATCCGCCCCCGATGGTTTCCGCAGATCGCGGAACAGAATCATAGGCAGCAGTGTCAGGCATCCCATAAGACTGCGGCTGCACTGAAAAGTAATGGGGCCGACATAGTCCATGCCGGTCCGCTGGGCCACAAAAGCAAAGCCCCAGATAAAAGCGGCCAGCAGCAAAGCGGCGCTGCCGGCCATTTGATTCGATGTTTCGTTTCTCATTTACACTCCTGGACTGGTTTTAATTTTCCCCAAATGTCTCCCAGTCCTCTTCATCCCATTCTCCTTCATCCTCTTCTCCGAAATCAAACCAATTCTGATCGCTGTTCTCGTCAAAGACGGCCCAGTCCTCTTCGTCCCAGCCTTCTCCGAAGGGATCCGGCACCATATCCGGATCGGCCTCCTCGATGTCGTAGGGCTCCGAAAGGCCATTGTTCTCTGCATGGTTAAAGGCGGCGTCTTCTTCCGCGATCACGGCCTCGGCGGCGCTCCGGCCCTGGAGGCACCAGATATCAAAAATATCTCTGCATTTCTCCACGACATAGCCACTGCCGCCCCGGTCCTTCACATCCTCGACCATCATGGTCATCATGAAGGAATCCGCCTCTTCCCGGTCGGTCGTATAGGCAGTGAACCAGCCAAGCTCCGTGCCGAAGATATCATCCTGGGATTCCTTGATCTCCGCCGTGCCGGTCTTTCCCGCCAGCTCCAGGTCGGACAGGTAGGCCTTGTGTCCGGTACCCTCGCTGTCGGAGACCACTTTCTTCAGAGCTTTGTTGACTCTCTCGCAGGCATCTTCCGAGAAAACGCCTTCCTTCCAGTAGGTTTTTTCATTCGCGTAGGCCAGCTCCAGACAGGGCTGAATCATATTTCCCTGATTCATAAAGGCGGTGTAAATCGACAGCAGATGCAGCGGATTGATCTGAATCTGCCCCTGTCCGTAACCGCTGTCCGCCAGCTGTACCGTAGATTCAATGTGCTCCGTATTGGAAAAACTGGAGGTGGACATGCGGATCGCAAAGGGCATCGACTCCCCGAATCCGATCTTAATCAGATTCTTCTCCAGAAGATCGGCTCCCAGCGCCGTTGCCGCCTTGGCGAAATAAACATTGTCCGATACGATCAGCGCCTGTTCCAGCTTGGCCGGGCTGGCCGAATGAATCGTCGTCACCCGGTACCCGCCCCAGCTTTCATCCAGCTGCCAGCTCTCCTCGCTGCCGTAGTTCTTCCCCGGATCCAGCGTCCCCTCGGTGATGCCGATGGCGGCAGTCACCGGTTTAAAGGACGAACCCGGAGTCCAGATGGCCCGGAATCGGTTCACCAGAGGCTTCGCCGGGTCATTGTTCCAGTCATCCCAGGTATCCTGGGGCACTCCCAGGATGAACAGATTGTTATCATAGGAAGGAGTACTCACCAGCGCCAGCACCTCACCGGTCAGTGGGTTGATCGCTGTCGTGGTACTCTTCTCATAGCGGTTTCCTTCATAGATCAGCCGTTGGAGCGTACTGTCAATGGTAATGGTAATATCCTCTCCGTTCACCGGTGTAGAGGTTGCCAGTATCTTCTTGGTATCCCCGGTATCACTGATAATGCGGATCTTCCGCCCCGGTGTCCCCCGCAGGCGGTCTTCAAAGAGACTCTCCAGTCCCACCCGGCCGATCTGGCTGCTGGTGGTATAGAAGCCCTCGTGATCCGCCGCCAGCTCGTCCGCCGTGATGCTCTGCACATACCCGACCAGGTGGGCGGCTGCCTCTCCCAGCGGATACACCCGGACGGTGGTATCCTGAAGCTGTACTCCCGGCACCGCCAGAAGATTGTCATTGCGGATCTGTTTTTCCAGAACCTCCGGCGACTTGGAGCTCGACATCTTTTCCTGCTCCGTCAGGGCCTCCACCGTCTTGATGGGAACAAACACATCATCGGTCACCCATTTAGCATTCAGTTTGTTGTTAATGGATTCCGGAGTCAGAGAGAGAATCTCCGCCAGCCGGCTGACGGTATCCTCTGCCATCTTTCCCCGGACCACTCCCACCGAAGTGGCCGTTCCCATGCCCGCCAGCAGAACTCCGTTGCGGTCATAGATACTGCCCCGGGTCGAAGGGGTAGAGGAAATCCGTACGGTATCCACACTGGTCAGGTCCGGAAAGATACAGGAGTCCGTCCAGGCCAGTTTCCAGCCGTCATTTTCCCGGACCATAACGGCGGAGTTGTCAAAAACCAACTCTCCTGCGAGGGTCTGCATCGTCTGGGTAAAATAAACCCGCACCCCCTCCTCCGCCGGCCCGTTCAGTCCGGCCACCGGATCCTGCAACGTAACAGCAAAATCATGAGCCTCGATCCCGCTGTAGATCTTCTGGTTCCGGTCAATAAAATCCAGTTCATTGACCTTTTTCTTCGTTCCGGAGTCCAGCATCTGGTACATACCGGAATAGTCGTCTGCATTCAGCAATTCGATATATTGTACAAAGGCCTCTTCCGCCTCCGGATCCCGACGGACCACTGCCGTCTCCCCGGAATTCCGGCCGACCGCCCCTGTTGTCTCAGAAACATTTCCCCCGGGGCGGAAAGAGGAAAGCACACTCGCCAGTTTCCCCCGGATCCCGGTCCCCAATACCAGAAACGCTGCCACCGCCAGAAGAAGCGCCAGTACGACGATCGCTATGATCCAGGACTGTCCGTATGAATTTTGTCTTCTTCGCCTTCTCCTGCCTGCCATGCCTTTCCCCCTGAGAACCTTTCCTTTTTTGCACATTCCCCTCACGATGAAATTTACGAGAGTTCCGTGTCAGAGATTAAATGAGTCCAAGATCTGCGAGCACCTTCTCCGCCTCTTCCCGGTCTGAGAAATGGGTCTTCACGCCCTCGATCTCCTGATAGTCTTCATGCCCCTTGCCGATGATGGCGATCACATCGCCGTCCTGGGCGTGCTCGATACTGTAGCGGATCGCCTCTCTGCGGTCCGGAATATCGATGTATTTACCGCCGGTGGGATCCAGTCCGATATGGATATCCTTCATGATATCCTCCACCTTCTCGAAGCGGGAGTTGTCCGCCGTGATGATGGAAAAATCGGCCATCTCCCCGGCTGCTTCCCCCATCTCATATCTGCGGTGGGGATCCCGGTTGCCGCCGCAGCCGAACACCACCACGATCCGCGGCGGATTGTAATCATGCAGCGTCGACAGCAGACTCCGGGTACTGACACCGTTGTGAGCATAGTCGACAATCACAGAGAACCGGTCCGAGGAATAGACCAGCTCCATCCGGCCATCCACCCGGATATGCCGCAGAGCAGCCAGGATGGATTCTTTTTCAATACCAAGAGCCAGAGCACAGGCAATGGCTCCCAGAGCATTGTATACACTGAAAAGCCCGGGGATTCCCACTTCTACCGGGAATTTGTAACGTCCCACCATGTCGAAGCAGATTCCCATGAAACTGCCGTCCTTCCGATGGCGGATGTGGATGGCCCGGAACTCATCCTTCGGATTCTGCCCGAAGGTAAGAACGCCGCAGGTGTGACCCTTCAGTACCTTCTCCCAGTTGGGATCATCCGCATTCACGATCCCCGTATCGCAGCGTTTGAAGAGCTCGCCCTTCCACGCCATGTATTCTTCGAAATTCTTGTGCTCGTTCGGTCCGATGTGGTCCGGAGAGATGTTGGTAAATACACCCAGGTTAAAATGGATGCCGGCTACCCGGTCCATCATCAGACCCTGGGAGGAAACCTCCATAACCATATATTCACATCCCGCTTCCACCATCTGATGGAAAAATTTCTGAAGTTCATAGGACTCCGGAGTGGTGTGGGAAGTGGCAAAATGCTCCCCGCAGATCACGGCCCCGTTGGTTCCGACCAGTCCGACCTTCTTTCCCGCCTCTTCGAGAATCGCCTTCAGCATGTAGGTACTGGTGGTCTTTCCCTTCGTACCGGTGATACCGATGGTCTTCAGTTTTCGGGTGGGATGATCAAAATAAGCCGCCGAAAGCTCCGCCAGCGCCCTTCTCGCCCGGGGTACATAGACCACGGTCACATCCTGCGGCACGTCGATCTTCTTCTCGACAATCACCGCACTGGCACCTTTTTCCGCCACCTGCGGGATAAAATCATGGGCATCTACCCTGGTACCACTGATACATACAAAAACACAATCCGCGCACTCTTTGCGTGAATCATAAATAATATCCTTCGCCGGCACATCCAGACTGCCCTTCAGCAGTTCATACTCCATGCCGTCCAGTAAATCCCTCAGCATCTTCATGTGCGTACTCCCTTTCCAGCCAATATCCTTGTTGCGATTAATTACTGTAATCATTATAAACATCCGATGCGGGGAAATCAATCACTTTCTCATCGCGGCCCCGGGGCCTCCCGCCGTCCTCTCCCTCCGCCGATTGCCATTGGACGAAACGGAACAACTGTGGTATACTGAGATACCAGATTCGGAGGGACAAAAATGAATAAAAAAGAAATACTGGAAATACGGAAGCAGTTTAAGCCGGAGAAAAGTACCATTTCCCGTCTCTGCTGCTGCTATGTCAATCATGAGAAAGAAAAAATCATGGAGCATTCCGGCTCTTTTCTCACCATGCCGGAGGAAGAACTGTTCAAATATTTTGATATCTTCAAGCATACCCTCTCCGGTTCACTGAATAAAAATATGCTGAACCTGGAGTTTCCCCTGGAGGCCGAGGGGGAAGGCGGTGCCCAGCACATGCTTCTGGAACTGC
This sequence comes from uncultured Lachnospiraceae bacterium, assembly GCA_946630035.1. GTDB lineage: Bacteria > Bacillota > Clostridia > Lachnospirales > Lachnospiraceae > UBA3305. The sequence continues at coordinate 3,103 of CAMOYN010000077.1, read as the reverse complement.
GGGACAGCAAGCTGGAGGACGAGACCCTGGTGCAGGAGTTTTTTGACCGGATCATTGCCAATTATACCTACGCGGAAAATTATCTGATCCTGCTGGTGTACGGTGCCTACGACGTGCCGGGAAAGGCCGCCGATAATCTCGAGATGTTTGATGCCTCGGACTCGGTGTACTCCCACATCCTCTGCAGCATCTGCCCGGTCAATCTGACCAAACCCGGGCTCTCCTACAATCCGGATCTCAATGAACTGACCACCCGGATCCGGGACTGGCTGGTGGAAAAACCGATGAACGGATTCCTCTTCCCGGCCTTCAACGACCGGCAGACCGATATCCACAGCGTCCTTTATTACTGTGCCAAACCGGAGGAAGTACAGGCCGATTTCATCGATATGGTACTGGGGAGCCCTCTGCCCATCACCGCCGGTGCCCAGAAAGACATTTTCCGGGATCTGGCTTCAGAAGCCCTGGGCGACAACTGTGATTTTGAAGTAGCCCGCTCCATCCGCCAGAATCTGGATGAGATGATAGAAGCCGCCAAGGAAAATCCCGATCCCCTGGAGCTGACCGCTCCGGATGTGCGCCGGCTCCTCAAGGACAGCGGAGTGCCGGAAGAGAATCTGGAGGATTTCGAGGAAACCTTCGAGAAGATGGCCGGAGACCGCGCCGTATTTGCCGCCTCCAACATCGCCGAAAAGGGCGCTTTCACCGTAGAGTCCCCCAACATCAAAGTCAAGGTGGACCCGGCCTATGCAGATCTGCTGGAGACCCGCATCATCGACGGACGCCCCTGTCTGATCATCCCCGTCGACAGCCGGGTGGAGGTAAACGGAATCCTGGTAAAAACCACACTGACGGAGGAGGAACCCTCCGCTCTGGAAGAAGTAATTGAATAAGTAAAACACAGAACACCCGGATGTTTCCTGAAGCATCCGGGTGTTCTGTTCATTTATTTCCTATTCCGGGCAATCGCCCTTCCTGTTTTAGCTTTACCGCAAAAACCGGTCACCTGCGCACTTCGTGCTCGTTGTTTTACAGCAGGTGTGCTCTCAGGTCTTCGTCGGACAGAGGGGACAGATACTTCGGAGCGATATCAAATACGGTTCTGGCTCCGGTTTCACCTTCGGCTGCCAGTCTGGCGATGGCTCTGGCATAGGCCACCAGCACGCAGGATGTGAATTCCGGATTGGATCCCAGGGTCAGGGAGTATTCGATCAGCTGTTTCGTACCCTCACCGGTGACGCCGCTGCGCATGACAAATCCGCCATGGGGCAGGGTGCGGTGATTGGCCTCGAATTCCTCTTCGCTGATGAAATGTACCGTGGTATCATATTCGTCAAAGTAATTCTTCATCGTCTTGATGGAGTTCTCGATGGCGGCTTTGTCCGCTCCCTCTTCGGCTACCACAAAGCACTCGCGGGTATGTTTCTGGCGGGTGGTAAGCTCAGGATTCTCGCCTCTGCGGACCGACTCAATGGCTTCCGGAACCGGTACGGTATACTGGATACCGCGTTTTACACCGGCGATCCGGCGGATCGCATCGGAGTGACCCTGGCTGACACCTTTCCCCCAAAAGGTGTATGTGCTGCCATCCCGGAGAATGGACTCGGCATAGAGACGGTTCAGGGAGAACATACCGGGATCCCAGCCAACGGAGATCATCGCCACCTTGCCGGCTTCCTTGGCCGCCTGATCTACGGCAGCGAAATGCACCGGGATATTGGCATGGGTATCGAAACTGTCGATCACGTTGAACATAGCGGCGATCTGCGGTGTCTGTTTCGGAAGATCGGTAGCGCTGCCTCCGCAGAGAACCACCACGTCCACCTTATCCTTCCAGGCTTCCATCTCGGCCAAAGCCACCGCCGGAACCCCCGAAGCCGGTTTCAGGCTCTCAGGATCTCTCCGGGTAAACACGCACACCAGCTCCATATCCGGATTCTGGGCAATCGCTTTTTCCACCCCTTTACCCAGATTACCATAACCGGCAATTGCAATCTTAATCATATATATTCCTCCTTCTTTATAAATGATTACTTATTCATTATACACATTCTTCCGATAAAATCTACTACAAATATTCTGTTCGTCCAATCGGAAGCCCATGGATGCTGACATACCGCTCCGCTTTCATCGTTACAGACTCGACATCAGACTGTCGAACTCCTCGATGGTCATGAGGATCTCCCGGGCTTTGGTGCCTTCATCGGGACCGACAACGCCGTAGTCGGCCAGCTGGTCCATGATCCGGGCGGCCCGGTTAAATCCGATCCGGAATACCCGCTGCAGATTTCCGATGGAGGCCTTTTCCTTCTCGATAATGAATCTTCCGGCTTTTTCAAAGAGTTCGTCGCGTTCTCCGGCACCGACGGTACCGTTATCCTTAGAGGAAGCAGCGATCTGCTGTTCCACTGCCCGGTTGGTGAGGGGCTTTCCGTCGGTCTGTGCTTTCCAGAAATCCACCACCTTCTGCACATCATCGTCGGAGACGAAGGCGCCCTGGATCCGGACCGGTTTCGGGTAGTTGGAAGGATAGAACAGCATATCTCCCTTTCCGAGGAGTTTTTCGGCGCCATTCATGTCCAGAATCGTCCGGGAGTCAATTCCCGAGGAAACGGCAAAGGCAATTCGAGACTGTACGTTGGCCTTGATCAGTCCCGTGATAACATTCACAGAGGGACGCTGGGTTGCCAGTACCAGGTGAATGCCGGCGGCCCGGGCCAGCTGGGCCAGGCGGCAGATGGCATCCTCGACTTCTCCGGCGGCCACCATCATCAGATCCGCCATCTCGTCCACGATCACCACGATCTGGGGCAGCGGTTTCTCATCGGTCTCCCCGGACTCACGAAGTTTCTTATTATAACCCCGGATGTCCCGCACCCCTTCATCGGCGAATTTCTTGTACCGGTCGGACATCTCCGCCACCGCCCAGTTGAGGGCCGCGGAGGCCTGTTTGGGATCCGTCACCACAGGAATCAGCAGATGAGGAATGCCGTTATACACCGACAGCTCCACCATCTTGGGGTCGATCATGATCATCCGCACTTCTTCCGGCTTTGCCTTAAAGAGAATGCTCATGATAATCGTATTGATACATACGGATTTA
>CAMOYN010000076.1 GCA_946630035.1 uncultured Lachnospiraceae bacterium | reverse complement strand
CACGGCGTTCAGGTAATTGACCAGGTGGAACTGCTGGAAGATCAGACCGATTTTGTCTCGGCGGATGGTGGTGAGGTTGCGGGCGGATTCTTTTGCGATGTCCACGCCGTCGAGAAGGACTTCGCCTTTGGTGGGTTTGTCCATGCACCCGATGATATTCATCATGGTGCTTTTTCCGGAACCGGAAGGGCCCATGATGGACAGCCATTCTCCTTTTTCTACCTTGAGGTTGACGTCATCCAGTGCGTGCAGTTCCCCGTATATTTTGTAAATATGCTTTAGCTCTAACAGACTCATGGGTTATTCTCCTTTTAATACCAGGGCCGGATCTACTGTCGTGGCGCTCCGGATCGGCATCAGACACGCTATTGCGGTGATTGCAATGGACACAATAATAGTTACGGGTACCAGCAGGGGGCGGAAGGATATGGAGCTGCTGAATACATGGACGCTGACGGTCTGTGCGAAGGCGAATCCCACAAAGGCGCCGATGATGCCGCCCAGGCCTCCCAGCATCATTCCTTCTCCCATGAATTCCTTGATGATGCTGCCGTCGGAGGCGCCGAGTGCTTTTCTCAGACCGATTTCTTTCCGTCGTTCGGTGACAACAGCTGTCATGGTGGTTGCCACGCAGATCATGGTTAATGCGAGGACGATGACGGTGACCAGGAGGACCAGGGCCTGTAGTTTGGAGAGGACGGTGGTCTCGGATGCGGTCACTCGTTTTACCAGCCGTGCGCTGACGGCGGGGGTGTTCTCGTTGATTTTTTCCATATAAGAAGTGAGCTGTTCGGAGGCGGCGGAGATGCTGATTTCTGCCAGGTCTACGCTTCCGCCGGTGCCGGTGAGTTCTTCCAGGTCTGTCAGTTCCATATATACGTAATCTTCTTCGGATCCTCCGGTGCTGACGGTGCCGGTGACGGTGAAGTCGATCATATTGTCGGTATCGTCTTCGTTTTTCTCTTCGGGTGTGAAGCTGACTGTGATCACATCGCCGGTTTTCAGGCGGAGGTTTTCTGCCACATTATTTCCCAGGAGGATTTCATGGGTGGCCTGGGGCCATTCTCCTTCGACCAGCCAGTAGGGGCTGGTTTTTTTTGCGTCTTCCATGTGGGTTCCGGCGGCCATGATGGGCTGTTCGTGGATTCGTACTGTCTCATAGCGGTACGGGGTGGCGCCGACCAGTTCGCCGGTGGATATCTGGGATAAGCCTTGTTCCATGTCCTCCAGGGTGAAGGTGTCGGAGGTCGGGGTGAAGATCATATTGGCTCCGTAGTTCCGGAACTGGGCGCCCATTTGTCTCGGTACATCGTAATAGATGGTCACCAGGCCGGACAGGATGGCGGCTCCGATGGCGATTGCCAGCAGAGCTACCACCATTCTTGACCGGCGCCGTATCAGCGACGTGATGATCATATGAAAATACATTTTTCTTTTGCTCATGGCTCTCTCCTATCTCCCGTGCAGTACTTCGGCGGGCTGCAGTCTCAGAAGCATGCGGATGGCGGGGATGCTGCCGGCCAGGGTTACCAGGATTACCAGTACGGCGACGATGGGGATTACCATCAGGCGCATGGTAATGGCGGAGCCGAAGACCGTGTGGCCGATGATCTGGGCGAAGCCAAATCCTGCCAGGAATCCGAAGGCGCCTCCGATGATGGCAGTGATGGAGATTTCGGACAGTACGAGTCCTGTTACGGCGCCGTTCTGGGCTCCGATGGCTTTCATCAGGCCGATCTCGCCGCTTCGTTCCATGACGCTGGCGGTTACGAGGTTGCAGATTCCCAGGGCGGATCCCACCAGGCTGAGGATGGTGATCAGCAGCATCAGCAGCTGGGTTTTCTCCAGAATGGCTCCTTCGGAGTCGGCGACCTGGCGGACGGCGGAGGCGACGGAGTCGGTTATGACTTCCTGGATCTGGTAGCAGATGGAGCTGACATAGGCTGTGCAGTACCAGGTTTCGTACTGGGCGATGGTCAGGGATTTGGGATCTTTCGCGGCTCTCTGAGCCAGTTCATTATCCGGTGTTGTCAGGGCGCTTACTTCGATGGAATCGATCTTGCCGTCGAGATTATCCAGTGCCTGGGCGGTGTTCAGAGGGGCAAAGATCTGGTCGTCCTCGATCCCGCCGGCTTCAAATACGCCGACGATTTCCAGGTTGACATCGGATGCGGTGCCGGTGATATGGACGGTGTCTCCAGCGGCTACGCCCAGTTTTTCCGCCAGGGCGGAGCCGATCATCGCGACTTCTTCCTTTTCTGTCGTCTGTTCATCGATCCATTTTCCGTCTTTGATCTCCCACCAGCTTCTCAGGGAGCTCATGCCGGCGTCCAGCTGTTCTCCGGTGGGGAGATCCATATGGTGGTTGAACCAGCTGCCGACGACGGAGACGGTGCTTCCGTCATCCAGGGTCGCCTGGGCGTTGATGAAGGGAGCGAAGTCGACAATATTAAATGCCCAGAATATGGTTTTGATTTTCCCAAGCTCGTCTTCTCTCAGATAGGTGCCGACATTTTCCCCGCCTTCCACCTCATAGAGGTTGTTCAGAACGGAGGCCTCCTTCGGGACGACGGTGATATTGGCGCCGTAGGTTTTCAGTTCCTGATTTACCTTATCGCCTACGTCCAGTACCACGCTGAGCATGGCGGTCGCCAGAGAGGCGCCCAGTGCGATCGTGAAGGCGATCATAATCATTTTTTTCCATTGGTGGAACAATGTTCCCCGGATCATTCTCGCAAACATAGTCCGCCTCCCTATTTAAATTCTGACTCGTATTCCATCAGTCCTTCGACGGGTACGACGATCTGCCCGTCGTGGATGGAATAGTCTATGACGATGGGGTTGCATCCGCCTTTGAATCCGATGGTGTTAATATTCATTACCACATCGCAAAGGTTGCAGACAACCTGCCCGTTTTTCTCGTAATATCCGGTTTCTCCGCAGATATCGCAGGCATCCAGGCCGATTCCGTAGGAGGAGGAATTGGGTTTCTGAATGACAATAAACCGGATGGTCACTCCATTTTCCGTGGTATAGCCGAACCGGTGAAGGTGACCGTCGCTGACCCGGTCGAAGGGAACAAGGACGTTGCCGTCTTCCACCACGGCGTCCTCCACGGGGGAGAGTTCTACTTTGCGGTTTACGATCGAACTTCCCACGGTCATGGTGAGTACGATCAGTACGCCGCAGGCCAGAACGGTGGTGCTCCATCTTCTCCGGTTTCTCCATTTGGCGCGGATTTTACGGTGTTCTGCCGGATTGCTGTAGGGTTCGTTCACGCGGAAGCTGCGAATCCAGAGTACGATGGGAATCACGCACACGATCAGGAGTGTCAGATAAATGAAGGCATTGCTGTAGTTCGACGCATACTTCGCGATCACAAACAGGGTATGGTTGGAGGGTATGATGCGTTTTGCCAGCATGATACTGAAGGAAGCGGTGATCTGGCGGATGGAATTGATCAAAAGTCCGATGGTCACCAGAAGCAGTACCAGGCCGCGTTCCAGGGAAGCGGCTCCTTTATATACAGCCACGCCGGCCACGAGTACCAGGATAAATCCCAATATGGCTCCGATCATCCGGTACAGAAATGCCGTGGAGAATACGGTTTTTTCTGTCAGCAGGATCGCGTGGGGATATCCGAGGTAATCCGGTACAGAATACAGGATCAGTAAGGCTACCACGATCAGCATCATTACGGAGGGAAGTATTGCTTCCAACCGTTTCAGGCGTTTTCCCAGGGCGGTAAAGATCAGGAAAAGCACAAATGCGGCAATGGACACACCATAGATCCTCAGGTTCCAGATACCGGTGTCAATTCTGTTTGTATTGGTTTTGAAAAATGTCATTATGAGGGCTGCGATTACGCCCAGCAGAACGCCGGCCTGCATGCATCGCTTCCCTGTATTGCCATAGGTGCGGCAGATATAAGATACGATCAGTCCGGCCAGCAACATCATGGAAGTCAGCTGGACGGTTGACATCAGTAAATATTTCAGCACGGTAGTTTCCTTTCCACAGCGCCACAATGCGCCACACGGATTTCTGCAAGGCAGTCATCCGCGCAGCGCAACGTTGTCACCATATCATGATTATGTCATCATCTCGCATAATCTAAATCCAGTTTTTCAGGGATTCGTGATTTTTACCACTCCTGAGGGGTGTAATCCCAGCCTTCGAAGGTATAAGTCAGGTTGCCTTCGCCGAAGTACTCATCGAAGCTTCCTCCAGGGCCGGTCTCAGCATCGGTGTGCAGCAGATAGCCGTTCTCTTCCGGGCTGTGGATGGTGAAGGTAACATTGTAGGTATCTGCGTTCGGCAGAGCAATGTTAGCGCCATAGTGAGGGCCGTCGGAAGCGCTCATTTCCATGAAAGTACCGGAAGCGGCTACATTTCCGTCAGATCCTACTACTTCGTAATCCACGGTCAGATAAGGAACCCAGCTTCCTACCTCGTATCCCAGTTTGTTTTCCAGAGCGGAGATATCAGCTTCCAGATGGATGTCGAAGCCTTCGATGCTCTCGTTGCCGTTGGACATGGGAACGGGCTGGAAGTAAACAGCGGACAGGTTGATGAATCCTACTTCAGCGTCTTCGAAGATCGGATACTCTGTGAAACCAGCGCCGCCTTCTGCGCCAGGGGCAGCTGCTGCAAAGGCACTGCCGGACATTGCTACAGCAGTCATGACTGCCATAAGAGAAGCAAGTACTTTTTTCATGTTATTCCTCCTGTTGATTTTCCGGCGTTCCGAACATGAACCGGCCGCCGTGAAATTTATAGTTCACCGCCTGTGACAGGGGGCGGATCCTACCTTGTGTTTTTTTCAGATGAATTGTGTTTTCAGGGCTGCAGCTGTTTTTCCGCCAGGACTTCTCTTACCACCTCGCGGATCAGGCTGCGCATCGCCTCTTCCTGTTCCTTCTTTTCCCGGGCTTCTTTCTCTGCCTTTTCTTTCGCTCTTCTGGCTTCGGCTTCGGCGTGAATTTCCCGGTTTTTCTTTGTCTGTCTCACAAAGATGACCACGGTAATCAGCAGCAGAATCAGCTGAGGTACCAGAGTTTCCAGGATCGGATAGATTCCCAGTACATCGAGAAGATCGGTATAAGGGATCCACTGCAGCCAGGCCGGTGAGGTCATGCCGATCACGTCGCCTTCGATCAGTTCCTTAATTCCGCCGCCCAGGAAGGAGATAGACATGATGAACATCAGCACGCTGGTAGCGATGAAGAAAGGTTTGATCGGGATCCGCAGGGACAGGAAATGAATCGCCAGATATACAAATACCAGGCAGACACATCCTACCGCAAATCCGGCCCATACCATGTTGATATTCTCTCCGGAGAGCAGTGGCTGGAAGAACAGCACTACCTCGGCGCCTTCGCGGAACACGGCCAGGAAAGCCGTGACAGCCAGAGCCCAGGTACTTCCGCTTTCTGCGGATTTCTGTGTCTGTCCCTTGATATACGCAGTCCAGGCGTCGGTTTCCGACTTGGACAGCATCCAGTTACTTACATAATAGAGGACGCATACGGCGGTCAGAGCCGTGATGCCCTCGATGATCTCCTGCTGAGCGCTGTTTGCCAGGCGCAGTGCATAGAGCAGCCAGGCAAGTACGAAGCTCATGACGATACCGAGGAGAGATCCCATGTAAACCGGGCGAAGATATCTTTTCTTCTTTTCCTCATCGGAACCGGCCGATTTTGCCAGGTAGGCAATGATGGCACCTACGATCAGGATCGCCTCAAAGCCCTCACGGAGAATGATGGAGAAGCAGGCCAGGAAAGTCGCTGTTGCCGCGGAGGAAGATCCGCCGCTCTCTTCCGCATCCATTTCCGTAATCACCTGTCGGATCACGGTTTTCAGCGTCTCAGTATCGGTGGTATCCACATCTCCGGTCGCCTCTGAGCTTCCGGAATCTCCGGTGGTGCCGTCCAGTTTGTTGGCGTCCTCATGGAGCATGGACTTGAGCAGTTCCACCTGTTCGTCATACTCCTCCTGGGTGCCGCCGTTCTTCGCCACATTCCGGCAGGTCTTAAACTGCAGCTCCATCTGGCTGGCCGCCGCCGATAAAGCCCATGGTCTGCCGTTCAAAACCGGTGGTCTCGTAATAACCGTAATAGGCATCATTGACATTCTTCCGGGCTCCGTCGGCATCACCGCTGGCATAGATCGCTTTACCCGCATCCAGAAGAGCATCCATGGCATTCGCCACATCATTCCAGGTAGCCGAAGGCTGCCCCGACTCCGTATACTCTTTCCATGTCGGTATATAGCTGGTCGCCTCCGCCGCCGCCACGTAGGACGACATCTGCACTCCCATCAGGAAAGTCAGCACCGTCACCGCCAGCAGCAGATTCCTAAGAAAAATCGTTTTTCTTTTCATATGCTTCATCACTCCATTCTCGCCTTGGGCAAGGCTCACCCAGGTGAGTCATGTCATTTGATTGTTAGTATCATCTAACAGATGTATTATATGGCAATCTTTTCTGTTTCGGTTGTCTGTAATCGACCAGTTCCCTCCGAATTCTTGCACGATATTGACCTGAGTCAGAAGGGACGGTTCTTTTTGACTCATTGTTTGCAATGAGTCAAAAAGAACCGTCCCTTCTGACTCATTCGGGGAGGAGGAGGCCGTCTCGCATGAGGTATGTGGTGTCTGCGAATGCGCGGGAGGTGGGATCGTGGCTGATGATCAGCACGCTCTTCCCGTGATCGGCCTGGGCCTGGAAGAGATCCAGGACGATTTTCGTGTTGTCTTCGTCCAGGTCGGCGGTGGGTTCATCAGCCAGAAGGAATTCCGGTTTCCGGATGAGAGCCCGGGCGATGGCCATCCGGCGGATCTCTCCTCCGGACATTTCGCCGGGTTTTACATCCCGCAGGTCGGAGATCCCGGTCATTTCCAGTAATTCTCTGGCATAGGCTTCCGCGCCTGCGGTTTCCGCTTCTTCCCGTCCTTTCTTTCCAAAAAGTGCATAGGGAAGGAGGACATTTTCCATGACCGTCAGTGAGTGCAGGGCGGTCTGCCCCTGGGGGATCATGCCGAAATGATCTCTTCGGAGTTTTGAGAGATTCTGGTCATCTAACTTATACAGATCGGTGTCATCCAGGAACACCTGCCCGGATGTCGGTGCCAGCAGACCGGCCAGCATATTCATCAGCGTGCTTTTTCCGCTGCCGGAGTGTCCATAGATTAACGTCAGGCCCTGTTCTGGCAAGGTCAGGGATACATCCTGTACGGCTGTCATTACATTGGAACCTTTCCGTTTCCGGATAAACTGTTTTGTTATATTCTCTGCCCGCAGATTCATATCTAATTCTCTCCTCTCAGGATCAGGGCGGTGTCGATCCGGCTGATACGGAAGGCACTGAGAGCGGAGGCCAGGGCTCCCGTCAGAACAGATACCGCGGTTACCGCCAATACCAGAATCAGCAGGCCTGGGATTCCCGGCAGCAGGAAAGGCAGTCCCAGGGTACTTTCAATCAACTGGCAGAATGTTCCGGCCAGTCCTACCGCAAGGATTCCCCCGGCCAGACTCCCCAGAATCCCGGGAATCAGCGCTTCCTGCAGAAGAATCGCTGCCAGCTTCCCGCGGGAAGCACCGATCACCCGCAGCACGGCAAATTCTTTCTTCCGCTCTCTGGCGATCATGGCAAAGACCAGGGCCAGGATCGCCAGGGCCAGGAACCAGATCACAACGATCAGACCTCCGATGACATCCGAAACGCCCACCAGCTGTCCGGACACCCCGGAGATCAGGTTTCTGGTCTGCACCGCCTGGGTTCTTCTCACGTGGATCTTGATGTCATTGAGCACATCTTCCTGGCTGTATCCGTCCGCCACATCCACCAGTACGCAGGATACGATCTGATCCGGATCCACATCGCCGAAATTAAACAGTTTCTTTTCTTTCGCCTCGGTGATCAGGGTCTTTATGGTCTCCTCACTGGCATATACCGCCGTATCCAGATAAGTCCCCGTCTTCTCCAGCCGGGCCGCCACGCGGCAGTCCGACCCGTAGAAGGTAAGTACATCACCGGCAAAGGCATTCAGGTCACTTCCCACCAGTATTTCCATATATCCCAGTTCTCCCCGGTAGGTGTGTTCCACCCAGGGCTGGATCGTAAAATCGGTCTTCGGATCGAATCCGATCAGCTGAACCGCCAGAGAGCAGCAGTTGGAACTGGCCGAAGCGAGGAAAAACTGTTCGGATATCTGTTTCACCCCTTCCATGGAGGAAACCTTGTCCACTACGCTCCGGTCCATGTAAAAATAGCCGGGATTTCCCTGAAGTATCATGCCGTCCAGGTCTTTTTTGGTAGCTGCCTCATAGGGGACCACCATGATATCCGCCCCCAGCCTGGCTTCCAGCGAGGCCATGCCGCTGCGAAGCCCGTAGATCACCAGGGATCCGAACAGAATAAAAAAGCACAGGAAGCCGGACAACAGAAGAAGACCGGCCGTCCGGCCAGGTTTTCCCGAAATATTTCTGAAGGGCAGACTTCTGAACATAAAATCATCCTTTCCCTTTCCGCAGATTTTTCACGGCTGACAGGACCCCCGCCGCCAGGATCAGAGTTCCCAGCACCATGACCGAGGGGCGCATCAGAACCCGGCAGCGCATCTGAGGCATCATACACAGATGAATCAGCGTACCCGGGATCAGCATCACAGCTGCCGCCGTCAGGACAGCGGTGCAGGACAGAAGGGCTTTTATCCCCGGTTTCCGGCTCACCAGAATCAGGATACTCAGCAGGCAGAGAACGATCCCCGCCGCAAATACCGCCTGTTCCGCCTGATGACACATCATAAAAGTGCCGTCCTCCTTCGGACCGCAGGCATGAAAAATCAGCCTGACACCTGCTGTCAACAGAACTGACAACAGGAGCAGGCCCCATTCCACCGGAGAATATGCTCGTTTTTTCCTGTCCATTCCACCGTCTCCTCTCTTACCCTTTTCATTGATTAGGCTTAACTAATCATATATAGTAACCGATTACCGGGCCCTTTTGTTTCCTGTTATTGTCTTTTCGGCGGTATTTTCTATCTGATATTGACCAAATACAGTTTTGGATTGTTCTGAAATTGACTTTTACATCCGTCTCACTTGCCAACTAACCAAGAACAGTTTAGTATAATAGTGGTTAGTTTTAACTATGTCTCAAGGTGTGGTGATTTCTTTGAACAGAGAAGAGTGGCAGGCGATTAAAAACAAAGATAAAAAATACGACGGACGTTTTTTCTATGCAAACAAAATCTCAAAAACGATCTGCCGTCCTTCCTGTACAGCACGGATCTGCAGCCCCAAAAACGTTGTTATTCTTTCCTCCCTGGAAGAAGGGATTGCCATGGGATTTCATCCCTGCCGCAGATGCTGCCCGGAAAAAGAGACGTGGGAGGGACCGAAGGCGGAACTGGCCGCCTCTGCCCGGAGATGGATTGAAGACCATTATACGGAGAAATTCTCTCTGAAGATGATTGCCGATGAATTGTTTGTGGACGGAAGTTATCTGCTGCGGGTATTCAAGGCGCAGACAGGATATACTCTTCTGCAGTATCACAATACCGTAAGATGCGAAAAAGCGAAGGAACTCCTGCAGCAGCCGGAGCTCAGTATCGCTCTCATCAGCTGCCGCGTAGGATATTCCTCCGCTTCTCATTTTTCGCGGATATTTCACAATATCTGCGGATGCACCCCCTCCGAATACCGGACCAGCTACCTGACGGAGCTGGATTTACCATAAGAGGAGACAGGGGACGGTTCTTTGTCTCCCTTTTGGGAGACAAAGAACCGTCCCCTGTCTCCAATTTTATTCTCTCCTGTTTCTGGCGGTTCCTGCCATTTACAATCCGCCTTGTTCCTGTGCACCGCTCCTTATTCAGCAAAAGACAGCCCCTACTACGACAATATGCCCTGCGAACTGCTGCAGCCAGAGGATGAAAACGTAAACAGCCACCGGGGACAGGTCCCGGTGGCTGCGAAAATATCTTCTTTTTGATATTTTGTGGGTTACGTTACTTTACGGTAACGGATGTGATATGAGGATTTACTCCTTCATACCAGTACAGGAAGCCTTCCATGTCGACGGTGTCACCGATCTTCAGGCCCTGAACTGCCTTGTAAACGTCGGTGTCTTTGTCGCACAGATAGGATTCAACGGTGAAGGTATAGGTCTGTCCGTCCTTGGAAACGCGGAAGTACAGATCGTCGCCTTCCTGACCGGAGCCATCCCAGTTGTACAGGAATGCTTCTTCCGGATGATCATCGGCTACGGCTTCTACGGTCATATCCGTGAAGGATACGAACTCGTTCTGATGATCAATCAGGTCTTCGCTGGCCAGCAGATCGGTTACGTCTACGGGTTCTGCGATATAATTTCCATCTACGATCTCGAAGGTGGCATCGGCGATCTCGATCTCGCCGGACCATTCGGATTTATAACCGGTTACTCTGATCTTCTGTCCGGGAACCAGTTTTTCATAATCTTCTTCGCTGCAAGCCATGTTGTAAACGAAGATAGCGCCGTCTTCATTCTGGGTATAAACGGTTGCCTTGTCTTCCCACCAGGACTGTTTTGCCTGAACGTAGGTCTCAACGACTACTTCGGTATCCAGATCGGCTGCCATATAATCTGCAAAGCTCATAACCTCAGCGGGAGCTGCTTCTTCGGTCTCTTCGGCAACTGCGGTGGTCTCTTCACCAGCGGCGGTGGTCTCTTCAGCGGCCTCGGTGGTCT
>CAMOYN010000075.1 GCA_946630035.1 uncultured Lachnospiraceae bacterium | reverse complement strand
CTGCGTGAGTGCATCGCCCGCGGCGCTGACCGCTGCGTCCTGATCTCCGGCCGTATTCCGGTCTGGCTGGGCGGTGACCCCGTCATCCGCCACAATGCCACCCTGTATTTTGCCATCTTTTCCCTGGCGCTTCCCTGGCATGAACTGAATCATCTGGCCGCCGGATTCCTGCAGGCCTCCGGGAATATGAAGACCCCTTCGAGACTGCAGATCCTATCCTGTTTTATGGATGTATTCTTCAACTATATTCTTATTTTTCCTTCCCGGCCGGTTTCCGTTCTGGGGATGTCCTTCCGGATGCCCGGCGCCGGTTTGGGGGTTCCGGGTGCCGCCCTGGGGACGACCCTCTCCATTGCCATCTGCAGCCTGCTGATGCTCCGGGAACTGATCCTGCATTCCCCTCTGCTCCCGATCCGAAGGGAACAATACCCGGGCGAGGACTTCAGCTGGAAGCCCAGACAGGATGACCTGTCCCGGGCCGCCCGACTGGCCATCCCCATGGCGATTCAGTCCGTCGTGATGAGCGGAGCCCAGGTGGTACTCACAAGGATCATTTCCCCGCTGGGGACGATATCGATTGCGGCGCATTCACTGGCCGTGACGGTGGAGGGCCTCTGCTATATGCCGGGATACGGCATCGGCGTGGCGGCCTCCACCATAATCGGACAGAGTGTAGGAGCGAAGAGGGACGATCTGACGCCTCGGCTGGCCTGGACCATCACCTGGTTTGGAATGGCCATTATGACAGCCTCCGGAATCCTGATGTACATCTTCGCCGGAGCCATGATCGGGATCCTTTCACCAGACCCGCAGATCCGCCTGCTGGGCGCCAAAGTGCTCCGGATCGAAGCCTTCGCAGAGCCCTTCTTCGGCGCATCCATCGTAGCTGCCGGTGCTTTGCGGGGAAATGGGGACACCCTGGTTTCCAGTGTGCTGAATCTGTTCAGCATCTGGATCATCCGCCTCCCCCTCACTGCTTACCTGGCCCTGGTCCGCGGCGCCGGACTGACGGGTGTCTGGGTGGCCATGTGCCTGGAACTCTGTGTGCGGGGCTGCCTGTTCCTGATCCGGATGAAGCAGGTTTCTTTCCGTTCTTCGGCAGACAAAGTGTAGGAAGCACCGTAAAAAGAGCGACTTATTGAGAAAAGATAAGAATGGACTAATGAAGGTTGCTAGTGACTTATTCAGGGGTTATTTGCTATACTTTCTATGATTATTATAAAAGAATATATTTCGATAGAGGCATCCGAGCCTGATCGTATTTAGGAGGTATAGCAGCAATGAAAAAGAAACTGGTAATCACAGATAAAAAGGCATGTATGGCTTGTCTGGAGTGCGTTCAGGCCTGCTCCAATGCATTCTACAAGGTATTTGATCCGGATAAAGCCTGCATCCGCATCACCGCCGGACCGGACCTGAAACCCGTTCCCAAGCTCTGCGTACAGTGCGGCAAATGTGCCCGTACCTGCCCGCAGCAGGCGATCTCTCAGAACGCGAAGGGCGTCTATGTCATCGACAAAAAGCTCTGCAACGGCTGCGGCGAGTGCGTAAAAGCCTGCCCGATGGGCGTTATGGTAAAAGCTCCCGATCGTCCCAACAGCAGCAAATGTATTGCCTGCGGTATCTGTGCGAAGGCATGTCCTATGGGCATCCTGGAGATTCAGGAGAAAGAGTGATTATAAAATAGTAACCGGGTGGAGTTCTTCCACCCGGTTTTTTCTATCATAGAATAATATCTCAGAATATTTCCTGCGCTTCTCTTATTCTTTCGCCGTGTCAAACAGGATTCGGCGCACTTCATGGGCATCCCGGGCCAGGATCCAGGTCTGCCGGGCCAGTTCCTCTGCCGGCGGTTTCATATCCGGTATGCAGATGACAGGGATGCCTCCGTTCAGTCCGGCGCGGATGCCGTTCTCCGAGTCCTCCAGTACCGCCGCCTCCTCCGGCGCCACACCGAAATGCCGACAGCATCCGAGGAATATCTCCGGATCCGGTTTGGAGTGGGTGATATCATCCCCGCTGATCGTGTAGGCGAAATAAGGCAAAAGCCCCGCGGTCCGCAGATAGATCTCGATGGTCGCCCGGGGAGAAGAGGAGGCGACGCAGGCGGGGATTCCCCGCTGCTTCAGTTCCTCCAGCAGTTCCGTTATGCCGGCCTTGACCGGCAGCGGCGAACTGGCGGCCTTCGCATTCATCCGGCGGCGGGACTCCCGGTAGACCTCATAATAGGGGAAATCCTCCCCGAAAAATTCCTTCATGACTTCATGGCAGTCCGCGGTCGAGAGCCCCAGAGTCGGAAGATATTTCTCCCGGGTCATGACATATCCGGCCTCCGCCATCACTTCGGTCAAAACATTCATAAAGGCATATTCGCTGTCCAGCAGCAGCCCATCCATATCAAAAATAAAAAGCCGGGGAATCATGCTAACCTCCTGTACTGACTGTTTTCCTATTAATAATGGTGTATTATTATTCCTTTGAAAAAAATCCTGGTATGATCATACTTAGGACAGATGGATCTGTCAAGCAGAGAAAAACAAAGAAAAAACAGGAAAATTCAGTCCCGGACCGTCTCTGCCCCGGGAGAAATAATTGGAAATATGACGAGTTCTATGCTATGATAGATCAGATAGGAGATGAAAAAGGAGAATCACTATGGCAGATCGTATTGTATGTGTGGACGGACACAGTATTTTAAACCGCGCGTTTTACGGCATTCCCGAGCTGACCAATTCCGCCGGGGTTCACACAAATGCAGTGTATGGTTTCATGAATATTCTGCTGAAAATTCTGGATGAGGAAAAACCGAAATATCTGGCGGTGGCCTTTGACCGGAAAGAACCGACCTTTCGGCATGAAATGTTTGACGGGTATAAGGGAACCCGGAAACCGATGCCCCAGGAGCTGCACGAGCAGGTGCCGCTGATCCGGGAACTTCTCGTGGCCTGCGGCGTTCCGGTCTATGAAAAGCCGGGATATGAGGCCGATGATATCCTGGGAACCTTCAGCCGGCAGGCAGAGGCCCGGGGGCTGGAAGTGACGCTGGTTTCGGGCGACCGGGATCTGCTGCAGCTGGCCACCGAGCACACCCGGATCCGGATCCCCAAGACCAAGATGGGCGGCACCGTGACAGAGAACTATTTTGCCGCCGATGTAAAAGAAAAATATCAGGTCACCCCTCAGCAGTTTATCGATGTGAAGGCTCTGATGGGAGACACTTCGGACAATATTCCCGGCGTTCCCGGCATCGGAGAGAAGACAGCGACCAATCTGATCGTCACCTACGGAAGCCTGAAGGAAATTCAGGCCCATCTGTCGGAAGTAAAGCCGCCCCGGGCCCAGAAAATGCTGACCGAGCATTTTGATCTGGCGGAAATGAGCCGGAAACTGGCGGAGATCTGTGTGACCGCTCCGCTGGAACTGGATTTTGAACAGGCGGAATTCACCTCCCTGTATACACCGGAGGCCATGGATGTTCTGGCCCGTCTGGAACTGAAATCTCTGATGAAGCGTTTTTCCGACATGAATGAGGGAGAAGAGGAGCCGCAGCAGACCGTTACCGCACGGGAAATCACCGGTCTGGCCGAGGCAGAGGCCCTGCTGGAGGAACTGACACAGCCCGCCGAAGATGAGAAAATCAGCGCGAAGAAGGCTGCCCCCGAGAGCACGGAAGGTGCGGCTCTTGCGGGAGTGAGCATCGGTGTCGCCCCGGTTTACCGGATCGCGGAAGAGGCTCCGGAGGCCGGCAAAGGCCGTAAGAAGACAGAACCGGTGCGGGAGTGGGCCGGACTGGCGGTGTGCCGGTGCGGATCGGAAGAAGCCCAGATCCTGAGGGCGGACGGATTCCTCACGCCGGGGTATCTGGCGGACTGGCTGAACCGGCTCTCTGAGAAGGCCGGCTGGATCGCCGTGCTGGATCTGAAGGCGGAGAGAAAACGCCTCGAACTGACGGAGAACGGAAAATATCTGGATGCCGAGGTGGCTTCCTATCTGCTGAATCCGCTGAAGAGCAGCTATGACATCGAAGACATCGCCAGAGAGCAGCTGGACCTGACTTCCCCGGTAAAGACACCGGAGGAGGAAGCCCGGGTACTGGCGGATGCAGCTCCTATATTAATAAAGAAACTATCGGATCGCGGGATGCTTTCCCTCTTCCTGGATGTGGAGATGCCCCTGATCTATTCCCTGGACCGGATGGAGAAAGCCGGGATCCGGGTGGAGCGGGAAGCCCTGGCCGAATATGGCGCCAATCTGGTGGGACGGATCGAGGCGCTGGAGGCAGAGATACATGCCCTGGCCGGTCATCCCTTCAATATTCTCTCGCCCAAGCAGCTGGGAGAAGTGCTTTTTGACGAGCTGAAGCTTCCCTTCGCGAAGAAAACAAAGACCGGATACAGCACCAACGTGGATGTGATGGAAAAGCTGAAACCCGTCCATCCCATCGCCGATAAGATCCTGGAATACCGCACCCTGACCAAATTGAAGTCCACCTACGCCGACGGGCTGGCGGCCTTCATCGGACCGGACGAGCGGATTCACGGACATTTCAACCAGACGATCACGGCCACCGGCCGGATCAGCTCCACGGATCCGAACCTGCAGAATATCCCGGTGCGGATGGAACTGGGGCGGGCGATCCGCAAAGTATTCGTCCCCGCCGAAGGCTGTATTTTCGTGGATGCGGACTATTCTCAGATCGAACTGAGAATTCTGGCCCATATGTCCGACGATGATAAACTGATCGATGCCTACCGGCAGGCCAAGGATATCCACCGGATTACCGCCTCCCAGGTTTTCCATGTACCCTTCGATGAGGTGACGCCGGAGCTTCGCCGGAACGCCAAAGCCGTGAATTTCGGCATCGTGTACGGCATCAGCGCCTTCGGCCTCAGTGAGGATCTCAGCATTACGAGAAAGGAAGCCGGGGAATACATCGAGAGGTATTTTGATACCTATCCGGGAGTCAAAGCCTATCTGGACCGCCTGGTGGCCCAAGGCAAAAAAGAAGGGTTCGTTACGACCATGTACGGACGGATCCGCCCGATCCCGGAACTCTCCTCCAGCAACTTCATGCAGCGGCAGTTCGGCGAGCGGGTGGCGATGAACTCCCCGATCCAGGGTACAGCCGCCGACATCATGAAGATCGCCATGAACCGGGTGGACCGGGCTCTGACGGCGGCGGGGCTGAAAGCAAGAATCATCCTGCAGGTGCACGATGAACTGCTGATCGAAGCCCCTCTGGAAGAGGAAGAACAGGTAAAAGAGATTCTGGTGCGGGAAATGGAGGGAGCCGCCTCCCTGAAGGTACCGCTTCTGGCGGCCGTCAGCACCGGCAAGACATGGTACGAGACAAAATGACAGACATATGTTATAATAAAATATTCCATCGAATCGGGATTACGGGAGGCGTCGGCTCCGGCAAAAGTACCGTCCTGGCTATCCTTCGGGATCAATACGGCGCAGAGATTATCGAGGCAGACGCCGTCGCCCGCGCACTGATGGAGCCGGGAGGAGCCAGCTACCAGGCGGTGGTATCGAGGTTCGGAACCGGGATCCTGCAGCCGGACGGCCGGATCGACCGGAACGCCCTCGCGGCCCTGGTATTTGCCGAACCGGCCCTCAGAGAAGAGCTGAACCAGATGACTCACCCGCTGGTAAAACAGGAGGTGGAGGTGCGGATGAACCGCAGCCAGGCCCCTCTGGTGGTCTATGAGGCAGCCCTGCCGGAAGAAGCGAAGATGCGGGAACTGTGCCAGGAGATCTGGTATATTCATGTACCCGAAGAGATCCGGGAAGAACGCCTGATGGCTTCCCGCGGATACAGCCGGGAGAAATGCCGGCAGATCATGGCGGCACAGCTTTCTGAGGAAGCCTTCCGGAAGCTCTCCGACCGTATCATTGAAAATGGAGGCACCGTGGAAGAGACGGCGGCTCAGCTGAAGAAGATACTTACTATATAAAGAAGGACACATATATGAGAATGGCAAGCATTGCCAGCGGAAGCAGCGGCAACTGCATTTACATAGGATCCGATCATCATCACATCCTGATCGATGACGGCATCTCCGGAAAACGGGTGCGGGAGGGAATGAAAAGTCTGGATCTGTGCCCGGAGGATCTGGAGGGGATCCTGATCACTCATGAACACACCGATCACGTGAAGGGACTGGGCGTACTCGCCCGAAAATACCAGATTCCCATCTACGGCACCGAGGGAACTCTGGCCTGCCTGCAGCAGGATTCTTCCCTGGGAGCCTTTCCGGAAGGACTGTTTCAGCCCATCATGAAGGAGGCCGATTTCTGCCTGGGCGATCTGACCATACATCCCTTTGCCGTGCCCCACGACGCAGCTGATCCCGTCGCCTACCGGGTGACCTGCGGCAACAGCCGGGCCGCGGTCGTCACCGACCTGGGGGAATTTGACGAGCGCATCGTCGGCGAACTGCAGCAGCTGGACGTCGTACTGGTGGAGGCCAATCATGACATCCGCATGCTGCAGGTCGGTCCCTACCCCTATCCCCTCAAACAGAGAATCCTGAGCAGCCTGGGACACATCTGCAATGAAGCCGCCGGACAGCTCCTCACCCGGATTCTCCATGACAATATGAAAGCCGTATTTCTGGGACATCTCAGCCAGGAGAACAATTATCCGGAGCTGGCCCTGGAAACCGTCAAGATGGAGATCACCATGGGCGACTGCCCCTACCGGGCCTCTGATTTCCCCATCCAGATCGCCCCGAGAAACGCCATTAGCACCTGCGCCGCCTGGTAAAAACAGTGCCGTATAACAACGCAGCGCGAACGATTTAACTGCAGCAGGAGGAAAATATGAACAAAACCGTAATTACTGTAGTAGGAAGAGATACCGTAGGAATTATCGCCAAAGTCTGCACCTGGCTGGCCGACCATCATGTTAACATCCTGAATATTTCCCAGACCATCGTGGACGGATATTTCAACATGATGATGATCGTGGATACCGACCAGTGCGATACCAGCCACGCAGAGATGGCAGAGGCTATGGAACAGCTGGGATCCTCGATCGGCGTACTGATCCGCTGCCAGAAAGAAGAGATCTTTGACAAGATGCATCGGATCTGATGATCTTCAGGGCAAATAATATCTGAATCTGGCAGAGGAGGAGATAAGCATGATTAATATAGAAGAAGTCATCGAAACCAACCGGATGATCGAAGAAGAGAAGCTGGATGTACGTACCATCACCATGGGCATCAGCCTGCTGGACTGCTGTGATCCGGATCTTGAGGTTCTGAACCGGAAGATCTATGACAAGATCACCCGCCTGGCCAGCCGTCTGGTAGCGACCGGAGAAGATATTGAGAAAGACTACGGGATTCCCATCGTCAATAAAAGAATCTCCATCACTCCGGCGGCTCTGGTGGGCGGAGCTGCCTGTCATTCGCCGGAAGATTTCGTTACCATAGCGAGAACCCTCGACCGTGCAGCCAAGGAAGTGGGCGTCAATTTCCTGGGCGGATATTCGGCTCTGGTGTCCAAAGGGATGACCGCCGCCGACCGGAATCTGATCCTGTCCATCCCCCAGGCCCTCAGCGAGACCGACCGGGTGTGCAGCTCCGTCAATGTGGGATCCACGAAGACCGGGATCGACATGGATGCCGTGAGACTGATGGGAGAGATGGTAAAAGCCACCGCGGAGGCAACGAAGGAACAGGATTCCCTCGGCTGCGCCAAACTGGTGGTATTCTGCAATGCCCCCGATGACAATCCCTTCATGGCCGGCGCCTTCCACGGCGTGACCGAAGCCGACGCCATCATCAATGTAGGTGTCAGCGGTCCCGGCGTGGTAAAAACAGCTCTGGAACAGATCCGGGGAGAAAACTTTGAAGTACTCTGCGAGACCGTGAAGAAGACCGCCTTTAAGATCACCCGCGTGGGTCAGCTGGTGGCACAGGAAGCCTCGGCCCGCCTGGGCGTGCCCTTCGGCATCATAGACCTGTCTCTGGCTCCCACCCCCGCCGTAGGCGATTCCGTGGCCGGCATCCTGGAAGAGATGGGCCTCGAATCCGTCGGCGCACCGGGAACCACGGCAGCTCTGGCCCTGCTGAACGATCAGGTGAAAAAAGGAGGCGTCATGGCCTCCTCCTACGTAGGCGGCCTCTCCGGTGCTTTCATACCCGTCAGCGAAGATCAGGGAATGATCGATGCAGCCGTCCGCGGCGCCCTTACCATTGAAAAACTCGAAGCTATGACCTGCGTCTGCTCCGTGGGACTGGATATGATCGCCATCCCCGGGGATACACCGGCTTCCTCCATCGCCGGCATCATCGCCGACGAAGCTGCCATCGGCATGGTCAATCAGAAAACCACCGCCGTACGCGTCATCCCGGTGATCGGGAAAACCATCGGCGACACCGTGGAATTCGGCGGCCTCCTGGGATACGCTCCCATCATGCCGGTCAACCGCTACGGCTGCCGGGATTTCGTGAACCGGACCGGAAGAATACCTGCACCGATTCATTCCTTTAAAAACTGATCTGCTCTGTATTGTAAAGAATAATAATGAAATTTTAATAGTAAGACTTACGGATCCTGCTGTTTGCCGAAGACAAGGTAATCCAGACTCACCTGGTACATCTCGGCCAGCAGGATCAGTTTGTCCAGAGAGAGACTTCGCTCCCCACGCTCAACATAGCCATAATGGTTCACTGAGACATGGAGCAGCTGAGCCATCGTCTCCTGGGACAGCTTTTTAGCTTTCCGGAGCTCCCTCAACCGTCTTCCGATCTCTTTGTCCATTGGTCACCGCCTGTTCGATGCTCTCTCCATCTCTGGTATAACGAAAGACATCCTCCGGTTCACACCCCAGGCTGTTACACAGACGATTCAAAGTGTGAATCTCGACGTTGCGGTTATTCTTGAGACGATAGAGATCACTGCGGGAAACATCAAAGTAGGTATATAACTCATATTGCGTAAGCCCTCTCTCTTTGATCATCTCCCAGAATGGTTCGTATGAAATCATTAAAAAAACCTCCTGTTCATATAAACCAATCGCGTAGAATCATTATCCTATGACGTGCTAACATTATGCCACAAACAGACTATACTTGTATAGTTCTTATATAAGGACACGATTATAAAAGTAATACCTTGTACGAAGTAGAACAAAAAATACAAATATACCTTGACAGGGATGCCACCATATGGTAACATACACATGTTGTCAATCGATGCAAAGCAGAGTTTCCGCTCTCACCTCAGCACTATAAGTGACTCGGGTTCTGAAGAATGACGTTTATTTGTACGTTATGCGGATAGTCTGTGACTGTCCGCTTTTTTCATGCTCTGTCGTGAAAACAAAGGGAGGACGGACAGGCAGCAGAGGGATTGATACCATCAAAGAAATAATTCAGGTTGGAGGTACAAGAAAATTAGCGAGTTGATGATTAATGGTCAGATCGGTGACAGAGAGATTCGTTTGATCGGTAGCCATGGTGAGCAGATTGGGATTCTGAATTCCCGGGAAGCGTTGCGGATGGCCAGGGAGGAAGACCTGGATCTGGTGATGGTTGCTCCTGCCGCGAAACCGCCGGTGTGCAAGATTATTGATTACGGCAAATATCGCTACGAGATGGAGCGGAAAGAAAAAGAAGCCCGCAAAAAACAAAGAACCATCGATGTAAAAGAAGTACGTCTTTCTCCGAATATCGAGGAAAACGACCTGAATACCAAAGCCAATGCGGCTCGTAAGTTCCTGGAAAAAGGAGACAAAGTCAAAGTCACCCTTCGTTTCCGTGGACGTGAGATGAGCCATATGAACCAGACAAAACATATTCTGGATGATTTCGCCGAGAGACTTTCCGAAGTCGCCGTCGTAGACAAACCTTCCAAGGTAGAAGGCAGAAGTCTGGTACTGTTCCTGAGGGCCAAATCCTGATCAGGCAGTTAACACTGTAATGGTGTTTTTCCATATAACACCCGATTAAGCAAGGAGGATATTATCATGCCGAAGTTAAAGACAAAAAGAGCTGCTGCAAAGCGTTTCAAAAAGACTGGTACCGGTCAGCTGAAAAGAATGAAAGCTTTTAAGAGCCATATTCTGACTAAGAAGTCCACCAAGAGAAAGAGAAATCTTCGTAAGGCTACAATCGCCGATCCGACCAACACGAAGGTTATGAAGAAACTTCTTCCCTACCAGTAATTTGAAAGGAGATAAACGACAATGGCAAGAATTAAAGGCGGATTAGGCGCCAGAAAAAGACATAATCGCGTACTGAAACTGGCAAAAGGTTATCGTGGAGCCCGTTCCAAACAGTATAGAGTAGCAAAACAGTCTGTTATGAGAGCTCTGACCAGCTCCTATGCAGGCAGAAAACAGAGAAAGAGACAGTTCCGCTCCCTGTGGATCGCTCGTATCAACGCAGCAGCCCGCATGAACGGCCTCTCCTACAGCAGATTCATGGACGGCCTGAAGAAAGCCGGCGTAGAGATGAACCGCAAGATCCTCGCTGATCTCGCTGTCAACGATGCCGCTGGATTCGCAAAACTGGCTGAGATGGCAAAAGCCAACCTGGCATAATCCCATCTGATTTAATAGATTCTCTGAAAAGAAAAAACAACCGTGGCTCAGTATCCGACTGAGCTGCGGTTGTTTTTTTTATCTCGGAAGGAGATAAACGCTCCGCGAGGATGCTTATTCTCCGTGGGGATGCTTATTCTGAAAAAAGAAAAAGTCACGCATCAGCGTGACTTTTACGATATGCCCGGGGGGATTCGAACCCTCGACCCACGGCTTAGAAGGCCGTTGCTCTA
>CAMOYN010000074.1 GCA_946630035.1 uncultured Lachnospiraceae bacterium | reverse complement strand
GTGGGATTCGAACCCACGTGCCCGGAACGGACAACCGCATTTCGAGTGCGGCTCGTTATGACCACTTCGATAACTCTCCCTTTGAATCTGAGAAATCCCGCTAACAGACTCTGGATTTTCTCAAACAGCTTTATAACTATACCACATCCGGTTTGGGGATGCAAGTCATTTATTGAATTTGCCCTTGGAATGTGGTAAGATTTTATCAAATTTTCACCAGAGGATAAAAGGATGGGAAGGGTGCGTGATTTCATGTACTCGGGTGAGGAGCGTATGAAAGAGACAAATGTGAAAAGACGAAAACCCGAGATATCGATCCGGGTGCAGTATACGATTTTTATCGTGGGAATTCTGGCACTGGTGATTGTGGCGGTGTGTGCACTGACGGCGACGCAGCTGGAGCCATACAGTATTTCGGTGAAACAGTCCCGGATCCTGGAGGCGGTGGAGGAGATTAAAAACTGCGTGAAAGAGGATTTTGATGATGATTCTCTGGATGTGCTGGAACGGAAGATGCGCAGCAGTAATCTGGACACGGTGATCCTGGGGAATATCAACGATACGCCTCAGGTGTTGTTCGCAACAGATCTGAGGCAGTCCGGAAGTGCTAACGCCTTGTTGGATTTTGTGGAAGGAAATCTGGAACTGGATGAAAAGGATATCTACGAAGAGAATGACAGTTACATTCTCTACCGTGCTTACAATCAGCGGCTGAACAGCTACCAGATCGACTGCGCGGGACATGTGGGAGAGGATGTCTGGTTTATCATCACAACTCCTCTGGAAAGTATCCGGGAGAGTGTGGTGCTCTCCACCCGGTTTATGATGGCCCTGGGCCTTCTGGCGATTGCTTTCGGGGGGTTGTTCATTTTCCTGGCCACCCGCAGTCTGACTTCGCCGATTCTGGAACTGTCCCGGATTTCGGAGGAAATGGCGGATCAGCATTTTGACGTGCGGTATGAAGGAAAACAGCGAAATGAGATCGGTGTGCTGGGAGAGAATATCAACCACATGTCGGAGAGCCTGGAGAGGGCGATCACGGATCTGAAATCGGCGAACCGTCAGCTGGAGCGGGATCTGAAGGAGAAGGAGGAACTGGATCAGATGCGCCGGCTGTTCCTATCGAATGTCTCCCATGAGCTGAAAACGCCGATTGCGCTGATTCAGGGATATGCTGAGGGGCTGATGGATGGAATTACAGATGACCCGGAAAGTACCGCCTTTTACTGCGAGGTCATCGTGGATGAAGCACAGAAAATGAATCAGATCGTCAAGCGTCTGCTGAGTCTGGATCAGATCGAATCCGGGCAGATGGAGATGACGCCGGAGGTGTTTAATCTGTCGGAGATGATCCGTGGAGTGGCTCAGTCCACCCGGATGCTGGCGGGAGAGAAGCAGTGTGAGCTGAAGCTGGATCTGGTGGGAGATGTGATGGTCTATGCAGACCAGTTCATGACGGAAGGGATTCTGCAGAATTATCTGAGCAATGCCTGGCACTATGTCAGCGATCCCGGGGTGGTGACCGTGAAAGAGATCCTTCAGGGAGACCGGGTAGTGGTATCTGTACATGATACAGGGGATCCGATCCCGGAAGCGGATCTGGAGCATATCTGGGATAAATTTTATAAAGTCGACAAGGCAAGAACCCGCAGTTACGGCGGCAGCGGCATCGGCCTCTCCATCGTACGGGCCCTGATCAATGCCCAGGGAGAACGCTGCGGAGCCATCAACCGGGACGGCGGCGTAGATTTCTGGTTCGAACTGAAACTCGCCGACCGGGATATAAAAAACCACATGGAACCCTCCGACTACTCCCACATGGAGTAAACCGCCACTGGCGGGTGGCGGGCTACAGTTCGGTGGTGGGGATCTGGTGGTGGCGGAGGAACCGGCGCACGATGTCGTCCCACTCGTGTTCGAGGGATTTGTCCATGGTGAAGGAGCGGTAGGCGCACCCGGTTACCGCTGTGATTTTCCGGTCGGTGTACCGGAGGTTCAGATAGAAACTTCCGATCCCTGCGGTTTCCATAGTCTGTCCCAGGGACTGAAGAGTTTTTTCCATATTGGAGTCGCTGAGCCGGAATGTAATGTGAAAGGAATGAGGCAGTTCCTTTCCCTTGATGACCTGAACGGCCAGGGGCCGGATCGTGGACCACCCGGCGTAAGTACCTTCCCCTTCGGCGGGTTCTGTGAGATGTCCGTCAATACTGACGGTGATGCGAGTGAGAAATTCGGCCTCCACGACCTCGAAACTGTCAAAGGTTTCTTTCAGAAATAATTTCGCAGTGAAATCCTTAATATCTGCTATTTCCAATCCAATCATAAATCCTAGTATATCTTTCGGAAATCGAATTGTAAAGAGCCTCTCACCGGCATTTTACAGGCATTTACGGACATTTCTCGTGGGACGGGGATGTGTCGGAAATTTCTTGCAAATTGCACAAATGTCTGGTAATTGTAAAAGAGATATGGTATTATGAAACCAGGAGTACGTAGCGCGGAGCAGAAAATGCCTTCGGCATTCCGCACACGGCGCGCAGGTCTCGCAAGCGAGTCCTGAATTCGGGAGGGGGCATACTATGGAGATAACTTTTATCGGAGCGACGCATGAAGTGACCGGTTCCTGTACGCTGATTACGGTAGGGGGAAAACACCTCCTGGTGGACTGCGGTATGGAACAGGGGAAAGATATATTTGTCAACCAGGATCTGCCGGTAAAGCCGGGGGACATCGACTGTGTGGTTCTCACCCATGCGCATATTGACCATTCCGGCAAGCTGCCGCTGCTGTGTAAGAATGGTTTCCGCGGGCAGATCTATGCGACGGAGGCCACCTGTAATCTCTGCAATATCATGCTGCGTGACTCGGCGCATATCCAGGAGTTTGAAGCGGAGTGGAAGAACCGCAAGGGGCAGAGAGCCGGCGATTCACCGACGGAGCCCATGTATACCATGGAGGATGCCGAGGCGGCGATCAAGTGTTTCGTGCCCTATCCCTATGACCAGAGAGTTTCCATCATGGAGGGCGTGGACATTGAGTTCAATGATATCGGACATCTTCTCGGATCGGCCTGTATCCAGATGTGGCTGAGCGAGAACGGAGTCGAGAAGAAGATTGTTTTCTCCGGGGATATCGGAAATAAAGACAAACCGATCCTGCGGGATCCCTGCACGGTGGCGGATGCGGATTACGTGGTGATCGAATCCACCTACGGCAACCGGTATCATGAGAAGGCCCCGGACAACGCGGATTTCGTCTCGCAGCTGGCTTCCTATATCCAGAAAACTCTGGACCGGGGCGGCAATGTGGTGATCCCTTCCTTCGCCGTCGGCCGTACCCAGGAACTGCTCTATTTTATCCGTCAGATCAAGGACGAAGGACTGGTACAGGGGCATGACGGATTCAAGGTATATATCGACTCTCCTCTGGCAAATGAAGCCACCAGTATCTTCGTGCAGACCGACCACCGCTATTTTGACGATGAGATGCGGGCGATCCTGGATGCCGGAAAGAACCCGATTTTCTTCCCGGGTCTGGAAGTCGCCGTCTCCAGTGATGAATCCAGGGCGATCAACTTTAACAGTGAGCCGAAGGTGATTCTCTCCGCCAGCGGTATGTGCGAAGCCGGCCGGATCCGCCATCATCTGAAGCACAATCTGTGGCGGGAAGAATGTCTGATTCTCTTCGCCGGCTATCAGGCAGAGGGAACGCTGGGCCGGGTGATCTTCGACGGAGCGGAGAGTGTGAAGCTTTTCGGCGAGGAGATTCAGGTAAATGCGGAGGTCGGCTATCTGGCGAATATCAGCGGCCACGCAGACAAACAGGGACTCCTGGACTGGATCAATGCCTTTGAGAAGAAACCGCAGATCGTC
This sequence comes from uncultured Lachnospiraceae bacterium, assembly GCA_946630035.1. Classification (GTDB taxonomy): domain Bacteria; phylum Bacillota; class Clostridia; order Lachnospirales; family Lachnospiraceae; genus UBA3305. The sequence goes on along the minus strand of CAMOYN010000074.1, from coordinate 6,926 downwards.
TTCGTCAATCACGGAGAGGACAGTGTGGCTTCGGAATTCGCGGAGTGTCTGATGAAGGAAAATGGCTTCCCGAAGGCCGTCGCTCCCTACAGCGGCACGGTGTTTGATCTTATCACCGGCGAATGTCTCGTGGCGACTGAAGGCGTGCCGGTACCGGAGAAGAAGACCACGAAGAAGGCCGCCGGATTCTATGCTGCTCTTGTGGAGGCAGGCAAGCGCCTGATGGCTCTGATCGCCGGATTTGAAGGACGCTCGAATAAAGAAACGAAACGTCTGACCCGGGAAATTGACGAACTGGTTGACCGCTGGAACGATTAATGGTATATCTTGACCGGAGATGACTCCCGCCTCATAAGGCGGAATATCCGTTGACAGTATTTTTCAGAAAATGCAGGAAAACCAGGAATGAACCGTATCAATTATCAGAAAGAGATGGAAAAAATCATAGCCAGGCAAGAGACGGCCCAAACTGTGCCGTCTCTTCTTCTGCACAGCTGCTGCGGACCCTGCAGCAGTGCCTGCCTGGAACGTCTGACCGAACATTTTGAAGTAACCGTATATTATTACAATCCGAATATCTATCCGGAGGAGGAATATGCCCACCGGGTAGAAGAGCAGGAGAGGCTGATCCGGCAGTTTCCCCACCACCATCCGATCCATTTTCTGGCGGGCCGTTACGAACCCCGGGAATTCTATGAGGCGGTGAAGGGGCTGGAGGCCGAACCCGAGGGTGGGCGCCGGTGCACCGCCTGCTACGAGCTGCGTCTGCGGGAGACCGCCCGGGTAGCAAAAGAGAAAGGATTCGATTATTTTGCCACCACTCTGACAGTCAGCCCGCTGAAGGATGCCGACCGCCTGAATATCATCGGAGTCAGGGAGGCCCAGCGGCTGAAGACCGAAGAGGACGGGAAAACAGCGGAGCCGGAGAACACGGAGGGACCCTTCTGGCTGTACTCGGATTTCAAGAAGAAAAACGGCTACCAGCGCTCCATCGAGCTCTCCGCCCTGTACGAAATGTACCGTCAGGACTACTGCGGCTGCGTCTATTCCCTGCGGCGGGACTTTCAGCCGCCGACACGACGTAACTGTTAGAACGAAATTCATTAATAAAATAAGAAATCCACTTTACACTGGAAGTAAATTCGTTTAGAATATACTAGGAAAATGACGGCGCATGCGCCGCACCAATCAGGAGGATATTAGGATGAAAGTATTGGTAATGAACTGCGGAAGTTCTTCTCTGAAGTATCAGCTGATCGATATGGAGAATGAAAGCGTTATCGCAAAGGGCCTGTGCGAGAGAATCGGTATCGACGGTTCCAAACTGACCCACAAACCCACCGGTAAGGATAATTACGAAGTAGAATCCCCGATGCCCGATCATACCACTGCTATCAAGATGGTTATGGACGCTCTGGTAGATCCTCAGCACGGCGTTATCGCCAGCACCGATGAGATCTCTGCTGTAGGACACCGCGTACTGCACGGCGGTATCAAATTCACCGAGTCCATCGTAGTTGATCAGAAGGTAAAAGACGTTATCCGCGAGTGCTTCGACCTGGGTCCTCTTCACAACCCGGCCAACCTGATGGGTATCGAGGCATGCGAAGAAGCTATGCCCGGCAAGCCCAACGTAGCCGTGTTTGATACCACCTTCGGTATGTCCATGCCGGAGAAGGCTTATATGTATGCCATCCCTCATGAGTACTATGAGAAATACAGCATCCGTCGTTATGGCTTCCACGGAACCAGCCATATGTTCGTTTCCGGTGAAGTTCTGAAGTTTGCCGGTCTGGATCCTGAAAAAGGCAAAGTCATCGTTTGCCACCTGGGTAACGGCGCCAGCATTTCCGCTTCCATCGGCGGCAAGTGCGTAGATACCTCCATGGGTCTGACACCACTGGAAGGTCTGATCATGGGAACCCGCAGCGGCGACGTAGATCCGGCCGTTCTGCAGTTCATCATGAACAAAGAGGGAATCGATGTAAACGAGATGCTGAACATCCTGAACAAGAAGTCCGGTATTCTGGGCATGAGCGGCGGAATCTCCAGCGACTTCCGTGACATCGAAGCAGCCAGAGCCAAAGGCGATCACCTGGCAACCGTAGCCATGGACGCTTACATCTATCGCGTAGTGAAGTACATCGGCGCATACACCGCTGCCATGAACGGCGTAGATGCCATCGCCTTCACCGCCGGCGTAGGCGAGAACGACAAGGGAACCAGAAAAGAGATCTGCGAGCACCTGTCCTATCTCGGCGTTAAGATCGACGACGAAGCCAACGATGTACGCGGCGAAGCACGCATCATCTCCGCTCCCGACTCCAAGGTTAAGGTACTGCTGTATCCGACCAACGAAGAGCTGGCCATCGCCCGCGAGACCGTACGCCTGATCTGATCCCACCGATCACACAAACCAGACGTAATATTATATTGACATCCGCTGCAGAGGAGAGTATAGTAACTCACCTCTGCAGTTTTTTTGCCTGCCGAACGACACTGCTGGTGGCGGGGAAAATATATATTCCGCCACCGGATTGCTCCGTGCTTCGCACTCTCGCAATCCTGCAAAATATTCGTATTCCGCTGGGCCTTCAGCGTGCGCTTCGGCCGCTCCATACTCATATTTTGTGCGGGTCATAAAGTCCATTGCCGGGGACAAGTGAACTTGTCCCCGGCTTCGGACTTTCGACCCTGGTGGCGGAATATATTAATTCTTTGTTACATTGTGGATTGTGGGGGAGTTTTGCGGTATAATGAATTTTACGTATCTGCTGTGGCAGGGGAGGAGTGGGCTTTTATGAGAGCTGTTTTTATGGGTACGCCGGATTTTTCGGTTCCGGTGCTTACTGCTATGATAGACGATGGTATTGACGTGATTGCCGTGGTGACGCAGCCGGACCGGCCGAAGGGACGGGGGAAGGAGATGGCGTTTTCTCCGGTGAAGGAGGAGGCGCTGAAGCATAATCTTACCGTCTGGCAGCCGGTGAAGGTGAAGGACCCGGCGTTTGTGGAGCAGCTGGCTGCGGCGAACCCGGATGTGATCGTCGTGGTGGCCTTCGGGCAGATTCTTTCCCGTGAGATCCTTCAGATTCCGAAGTATGGCTGTGTGAATGTGCATGCGTCTCTGCTTCCGCAGTATCGGGGGGCGGCGCCGATCCAGCAGGCGATCATGGATGGAAAACGGGAGACCGGAATTACCACGATGCTGATGAATGAGGGGACGGATACAGGGGATATTCTCCTGCAGAAAAAGGTTCCCATCGCCCGGGATGAGACCGGGGGCAGTCTGTTTGATAAGCTCAGTTTTGTAGGAGCGCCCCTTCTGGTGGAGACGCTGCAGTATCTGCAGGACGGGACGATTCAGAGAAAGCCGCAGACCGGAACCCCCAGCTATGTGGGTATGATTAAGAAAAATATGGGCCGTCTGAACTGGGAAAAACCGGCCGTGGAACTGGAACGCATGATCCGGGCTCTGGACCCGTGGCCCAGTGCCTATACCTTCCGCGGAAAGAAGATGCTCAAGATCTGGAAATCCGAGGTGCTCAAGGGCGGCGCCGGACATCCCGGCGAGGTGATCCGGATCGGGAAAGATTCCTTCGACGTGCAGACGGGATTCGGCGTTCTTCGCATCCTGGAAGTGCAGCCGGAAGGGAAAAAGAGGATGGACACAGGGGCCTATCTGCGGGGTTACCCTATGGAGACAGGAGAATTCCTGGATGACTGAGTTCCTTTTAGGCAGAAATAAGGGAACGCCAGGAGATGGAATGACAGAGCAATAAGAGCAGTAAAAGTGCTATGAAAGGGAGGCGGAAATATGTATTATGACTCGACGTATTTTCTGATTATTATCGGCGCAATTCTTTCCATGATTGCTTCTGCAAGAGTGCAGTCAGCTTTTAACAAGTATTCCCGGGTGGCCAGCCGCGGCGGGATGACAGGGGCTCAGGCCGCTGTCCGGATCCTGCAGTCCCAGGGGATCTATGATGTGGGAGTGCGGCAGGTGGCGGGCAGTCTGACCGATCACTATGATCCTGCCAGCCGTACGGTCAGTCTTTCGGAGAGTGTGTACGGATCTACCAGCCTGGCGGCTCTGGGAGTAGCGGCTCATGAGTGTGGCCACGCGATGCAGCATGCCAGAGGCTATGCACCCCTTTCGATCCGGGCAGCCCTGGTACCGGCTGCGAACATCGGAGCGACCCTCAGCTGGCCGCTGGTGTTTATCGGACTGCTGTTGGGAGGTTCCGGGAGCCGGATTCTGATTCACGCGGGCATTCTGCTTTTCTGCGCCGTTCTTCTGTTCCAGATTGTAACCTTGCCGGTGGAGTTTAATGCTTCCTCCCGGGCTCTGGTCCTGCTGGATGAGAATGGCCTGCTCGCCTCGGATGAGATCTCCGGTGCAAAGAAAGTACTGAGTGCGGCGGCGCTGACCTATGTGGCCAGTGTGGCAGCTTCTCTGCTCCAGTTGCTGCGGCTGCTGGCGCTGGCAAACCGGAGGCGTTCCTAGCCTGACCGGCGGGAGTTTTTAAAAGATGAATATTCGAGAAATTGCCTGGCACGTATTGACCGAAGTGGAGAAGGGAAAGAAGAGCCATCTGGCCCTGGCCGATGCCTGGGAGCAGCATCCCGGCATGGAGGGGAGGGACCGGCGTTTCCTTCACCGGCTGGTTCAGATGACCTGGGAGAACCAGATGCTGCTGGACTACCGTCTGGATCAGGTTTCCCGCACCCCGGTTCGCCGGATGAAACCCCAGATCCGCACTCTCCTGAGGATGAGTGCCTGTCAGATTTTTTATATGGATTCAGTGCCGGCTTCGGCTGTGTGTAATGAGGCAGTAAAACTGGTGAAAAAAGCTCATATGCAGGGGCTGTCCGGCTTCGTAAACGGAGTTCTCCGCACCCTGGCGGGAAAGAGTGACTGGCCCGAGGAGCCGGCCGAGATCGCTGCCGGCATCCCGGGATGGATCCTGGAGGGATGGAGGGCGGAATACGGAGAAGAGCGGAGTGGAAAGATGTGTGAATCTTTCCACCACAATGCTCCCTTAAGCGTATTCCGGAATTCCCTGAAGGTGTCAGAGGCAGAGATGCTCTCATCCCTGCAGGCGGAAGGAGTGGCCTGTGAGCCGGCTCCCTTCCCGGCGGACGCCTGGATCCTTTCCGGTGTGGAAGATCTTGCAGGTCTGGAAGCCTTCCGGAAAGGCTGGATTATCGTACAAGATATCAGTTCCATGCTGATTGGCGTGGCGGCGACCCCTGAGCCTTCCGCCAGGGTCCTGGATGTATGTGCCGCGCCCGGCGGAAAGAGCCTGCAGGTGGCACGTAAACTGACCGCAGGAAACATGACAGCCTGTGATCTCACGGAAGCGAAGATCCGGAAGATCGAGGAGAATCTTCACCGGACCGGCTGCCGGAACGTACAGACCCGAGTGCAGGATGCCAGAGTTTTTGTGCCGGAATGGGAATCCTCGATGGATCTCGTACTGGCGGATCTTCCCTGTTCCGGACTGGGAGTTCTGGGAAGAAAACCGGATATCCGGTTCCGTATAACCCCGGAAGATATCCGGAGTCTGCAGCAGCTGCAGAGGGAGATTCTTGACAACGTGAGCCGCTATGTGCGGCCGGGCGGTCAGCTGATCTACAGTACCTGCACCGTGACCCCGGAGGAGAACCGGGAGAACAGAGAATGGATTCTCTCTGAACTTCCCTTCGAGCCGATGAGCTTCCGGGAGCGGATGCCTGGGTGCCTGCGGGGAGCTATGGAGGAAGACGGATCAGCCATTCAGCTTCTGCCGGGAGTGCATCCCTGTGACGGGTTTTACATTGCGGCCTTCCGCAGAAAACAGGATCACTGAGAAGCCTTCCGAAGGACATTTCCGGAAGATTCGGCGGGAAGACTAAATAATGGAGATAACAGAGATTAACGATAGAAAAGAAAGAAAAGATATAAAATCCCTGCTCCCGGAGGAGCTTCGGGAGTGTCTTGGACAGATGGGAGAAAGCTCCTTCCGGGCCGGACAGATCTATGGATGGCTGCATCAGAAGAGAGTTCTTTCCTTCGATGAGATGACGAATCTGTCCCTTTCCCTGCGCAGCAGGCTGAAAGAGGAGTTTACCATACCGCAGCTGGAGATTGTAAAATGCCAGATCTCGGAACTGGACGGAACCAGGAAATATGCCTTCGCGCTGGATGACGGAAACATTATTGAAAGTGTGTTTATGCCCTATCATTATGGCAACAGCGTTTGTGTATCTTCCCAGGCGGGCTGCCGCATGGGCTGCCGGTTCTGCGCCTCCACCCTGGATGGGCTGGCGAGAAATCTGCAGGCTTCCGAGATTCTGGAGCAGGTATATGCCATTTCCCGGGATACCGGACAGAGGATTTCCCATGTGGTGATCATGGGGAGCGGGGAACCGCTGGACAATCTGGAACAGGTGGTGCGTTTTATCCGGATCCTTTCGGATGAAAAGGGCGGAGGCATCAGCCAGAGAAACATTACCCTGTCCACCTGCGGCCTGGTACCGGGCATCCATGCCCTGGCTAAAGAGCATCTGCAGGTCACGCTGGTGATGTCTCTTCATGCCCCCAACGATGCCCTCCGGCAGACGATGATGCCGATAGCCAACCGCTATTCCATCCGGGAATGTCTGGATGCCTGCAGCGAGTATTTCAAAATCACTGGCCGCCGGATCAGTTATGAATACAGCCTGGTGCGAGGGGTCAATGACCGGCCGCAGGAGGCCGATGAACTGGCGCAGATCCTGAAAGGGAGACAGGCGCATGTCAATCTGATTCCGATCAATCCCATACAGGAGAGGGATTACCGGGAACCGGTGGCGGCGAATGTAGCCAATTTCAAAAAACGTCTTGAAAAAAGCGGAATAAATGTTACTATAAGAAGAAGAATGGGCGCAGATATTGACAGTGC
>CAMOYN010000073.1 GCA_946630035.1 uncultured Lachnospiraceae bacterium | reverse complement strand
GAAGGAGCCTGGTAGCGGGATACATTACAAATATGAATCATCTTTACTCTCCTTCCACCATGAAGATCGCCCCGGTGGGACATACATTGACACAGATGCCACAGGCCGTACATTTGCTCGGCTCCAGATGGTCATCGCTCTGCACCATCACCTGCTCCGGACAGAAACCGACGCACATCAGGCAGCCGGCACATTCCTTCTTCTTCAGCATGTAGACCCCCTTCGGGTTCGGCTGAATCACACAGGTATTACAGACCTCGGCACACTTTCCGCACTGATTACAGATATGGATGATATTGTCACCATCCTCCACATCCTCCACCCGGATGCAGGAATAGGCGGGATCTTCCGTTTTGTAATAAGCTTCGGCACAGGCAATCTCACACTGATGGCATCCCACACACAGCGATTCAATTTTTCCCAGTCGTTTCATGGAGTGAAAGCCTCCTTTGTCATAAAATTATTTCATCCATGCACGATTGCCAGTCCGTATATTCGTCCTCTGCGAAAAACCAACCATAACCGCGCATAAAAAATCAATATATATTATAACAGAATACTTCCTGTTTCCCTGGGTTTCGCCAAAAAACCTTATTCCAATTTGGAATTAGCCGGAGGCGACAGGAGACAGGGGAGAGACAGCAGGAGACAGGAGACGCTTGGAGACAGGGGACGTACCTTTGTCTCCAAAACTTGGAGACAAAGGTACGTCCCCTGTCTCCAACTGTCCCCTCTGACTCAGTCCCCTCTGACTCATCCGTAGAATTCCAGGAAGTGTTTCAGGGCGTCGGTCTGCGGGGTCTCCAGGGTCGCCGGGCATCGTCCGGTTTCTGCCAGATGTCCTTCGTGGAAGAAGAGGACCTCGTCGCCCAGCCTGCGGGCCTGCTGGATGCTGTGGGTGATCAGCAGGATGGCTGGGTGGTATCGGTCGCGGTAACGGCGCAGAGCGCCTTCCGTCAGTTTGGTGGACTCCATGTCCATCGAGGCGCAGGGTTCGTCGAGAATCAGCAGGTCGAAGGGGCGCATCAGTACCCGGGCGAGGGCCATCCGGGCGCTCTCGCCGCCGGAGAGTTTATGAGCCTTTGCCTGCCGCAGATTCGTAAGCTTCAAGGCTTCCATGAGCTCTTCCGCACGGGCGGGGTCATCGGCTGCCAGCCGGAGATTTTTCTCCATGCTCATCCGGAAAGGATAGGGCCGCTGGGGCATATAGCCGATAGAGGCCGGCTTCGCCCCATGAAAAGCGGATCTGCCAGCATCCGTAGCGATCGCTCCCGCCAGGATTCTGGCGAAGGTGGATTTTCCGCTTCCGTTGGCTCCGATGGCGACATAGATCTGATCTTCGGACAGATCCAGACTCCTCGCATCCAGCACCTGCCGCCCGCCGTAGGTTTTTGTAAATTCTTCTGTTTTCCAGGTTTTCATTCTGATATTCTCCTCTGAACAACCGTGACGAGGATATTGACCAAGAGGGAGAGGCTCATCAGAATCAGTCCCAGCGCCACTCCCAGTGTGAAATTTCCGCGGTTGGTGTATTGCATGATGGCGGTTGTCATGACATTGGTCTTCCATGCAATGGCTCCGCCCACCATGGAAACGGCTCCCACCTCGGCGATCGCCCGCGCAAAGGCCAGAAGCCAGGTGGAGCAGATCTGATAGCGGCATTCGTTCATCAGAAGCAGAAGAGTTTTTCCCCGCCCGAGGCCCATGCCCATGGCCGTCTCTTTCACGGAAGCGGCGATATCCGATATATAGCTTTCCATATGACTGACCACCAGCGGGATAATCAGAACCACCTGGGCAAGGATCATGATGGTGACGGTAAACAACAGTTTCAGGCGCCGGAAAGGTCCGACGCCTGAAAATAACATGTAAAAAAGCAGTCCGCAGACAACCGGCGGTGTTCCCATCAGTGTACGGTTCAGTACAAGAAATGCCTTCCTTCCGGGGAAGCGTGCTGCTCCAACGAAAAGACCGATGGGTACTCCGATGATCAGGGAGATGACGGAACTGCTGATGCTCATTCTGGCCGTCACCAGTAATATATCGATCAGCTCCCGGTCTCCTGACAGGATCAGTGCAATTGCTTTCTGTATCGCCGTGTACACGTTTACTCCATCACGCCGTTGTTTTTCACGAAGGTCAGGAAGGTGGCCTTATCGGTCAGGATATAGGCTCCCATCTCTTCGGCCATTACCAGGCAGGCGCCCATACCGGCATTGGCGGATGTATACCATTCGGTGTAACCTTCAAAGGAAGCAGCCTCTTCGGTGATTCCCAGATCGGCCGGCCACAGAGAAAGCTCTTTGGTGTGAGTACCGGAACCGTCACCACGGGATACGAAGGGGAATTTGCCCTCGGCGATCGCTGCAAAGGCATCGGCTGCGGTCTCACAGTCGGCAACCTTCGCCGGATCCTCGGAAGGTCCGCACAGTACGAAATAGTTGTACAGGAAGCTGATCCGCTCGGACTCCATGCCTTCCAGAGTTCTGGCAAAGCCCTTCTCCACGAACTCCTCTTCCTTGGCTTTTGCGTGGACCAGGATCAGATCCGCATTGCCGTACTGAGCAGCTGCAATGGCTTTGCCGGTACCGGCGGACTGAACCTCTACCGTGTAGCCGTATTTCTCTTCAAATACCGGCAGCATGGCTCCCAGCAGACCGGAGTCGTTGACGGAAGTGGTGGTGGAAAGACGGATGGTCTTGGTTTCATCGGTAGCTGCTGCGATCTCGCCCTCATATACCGGAGCATTCTCCAGTACGTAGAACAGGCTGTCGCCGTACTCCTCTTTGCCGTACTCCGCTGCCATCTGAAGTCCCTCTTCGGAGATCATCCACTGGATCAGAGCGTCCGCTCCGGCGGTGTTGATCGCAACATCCTCTACGGCATTGCCGTCTTCATCCGCAAAAGGAGCTTCCGGATTCACGGCCAGCATCGAGTAGGTGTTCTTCATGCTGTCATCGGCTTCCTTCAGGATCTGAAGATCCACCGCTGCCTCTTCGGCTCTTGCATCCGTGCAGACGGCCAGAGAACCAATCGCCAGCATCGCTGCCATACATACCGACATCATTTTTTTCATTGTTTTCATCTTTTGTTTTGCCTCCTGCTGCAAAATATTAAAACAAGCCTTTGTACGAGCCAGGTGTGCAGACTGCCGCCTTCGGTTTCACGTTTTTCCGCAAGCGTCTTAACCTGTCCCGTAAAAAGGCTCGTCCACCCTTTCATGGGATATACAGATGTTCTGTCGTGCCGGCCACCGCCGCGCACAAAAGCTGTTTTTTACTTTTTATACCGGAAGACTTCGGCCATCTGCTTCCTGCGGCAGTCTTCGCACAATACTTCCGGTTCTCTGCCGGCCCGCCGGGCGGCAGTTTCCAGTTCTTCCCTGGTACCCAAGATTTTATCACATCTTGCGCAATGAATCAATGAGAAAGTCTTTCCCCAGATTGTTCGTGTGGATTCCGTTTCCTCCATCTCGATGGCTCCGGTGGGGCATACATAGGCACAGCTGCCGCAGCCGACACAGACACTGCTGGGTTCGTGGAAGGGTGTGGCGATTTCCTTTATCACCCCACGATTTACCGTAGAGATCGCTCCCACCGACAGTTCCCCGCAGGCTTTGACGCATAGCCCGCACAGGATACATTTGCCCTGATCCACCACAAACCGGTCCACGACAGGGGCCTGGTACCGGTCGCAGAGGGCTTTGATCTCCTCACTCTCCGGGGCTTTTTTCCGCAGCAGGGTGAGAATCAGCCCTCTCTGGCGGCGGATTTTCTCACTCTCAGTGTAGACCTCACACTCCCTTATTATAGTTTTCCGCGCAATAAAAGTAAATTGTCCTGCCCCGGTTGGATATTGCAAACAGGATTTAGAGTTGCTATAATTACTCTGAAAATGTATCGAACAATTCCCCTACATTTTTCATTTAACTGGCATTTTTGTTCACTTATATTTATTTTTCGGAATAAACTCCATATTTTCTTATTCCAACTTTTTCTAAAAGATTTCGCCCAATGCTTTTATCGGAAGTATTTGTGCGGTAAAATATCAGAGAACATCACAGGAGCTGATTATGTTTACAGTAAAAACACCCGAGGAGGCGCTGGATATCATCCGCGATACCTTTTCTCCTCTCTCCGGGGAAGAACTTGTTCCTCTGGATGCCGGCTGCGGCCGGGTACTGGCCCGGGATATCACCGCCGGAGAATACGTTCCCGGTTTTGACCGTTCGACGGTGGACGGCTACGCTGTGTCCGCCCGGGATACCTTCGGATGTTCCGATGCGATTCCTGCCCTTCTGTCTCTTGCCGGGGAGGTCCTGATGGGGGAAGCCGCGGAAAATGCGCTGATCCCCGCTTCCTGTGTCTATGTCCCCACCGGCGGTGCCGTCCCGGAGGGGGCCGATGCGGTTGTCATGATCGAATATACGGAAGATTACGGGGACGGTACCATCGGAATTCTCAGGCCCGCATCCCCCGGGATGAATATGATCTACAGAGGAGATGACGTGTACCCCGGCAAAAGGGTTCTGCCGGCGGGAAGGCGGCTGGGTGTCTCTGACATCGGCGCTCTGGCTGCCATGGGAATTACCCGGGTACCGGTGAAGAAGCGGCCGGTGGTGGGTATCATCTCCACCGGAGATGAGCTGATCCCCATCGAGGAAACTCCGGCGGGCGGCCAGATCCGGGATGTGAATTCTTCCATGCTTGCCGTTCTGTGCCGGCAGCTGGGGGCGGATCCCGTCTGTTACGGAATCATCCGGGATGAACCGGAGAAGCTCACGAAAGCGGTAGAAAATGCTCTTGCCGGGTGTGATCTGATCCTCATCTCCGGAGGAAGCTCCGTCGGCCTCAAGGACGCCACGGCCGGCATCATCGAAAACCACGGCCGGATCCTGTTCCACGGCATCGCCATGAAGCCGGGAAAACCCACGATCCTGGGGGACGCAGGCGGGAAGCCCATCTTCGGACTGCCCGGCCACCCGGTGGCTGCCTTCTTCGTTTCCCGGCTTTTTGTCCGCGCGGCTCTGGCCGTCCTGACAGGGGAATCTTGCCTGCTGCGGACCATACCGGCATATCTCGGAGAGGCACTCAGCGCCAATCACGGCCGGATGGAAGTCATCGGAGTCCATCTGAGGCAGGAGGCCGACGCCCTGTACGCCGATCCGGTGCACACAAAATCCGGACTGATCTCCTCCCTGGCCGGCGCGGACGGATATATCACGATCCCCCGGGACTGCGAGGGACTGGCCGCCGGAGCCATCGTAGAGGTTAATTCCTTTGAGGCTCCCTGACGCTACTATTCACGGCCTCTTCCGAAATGTATCCAGGCTGGTTATAAAATGATCTATTTTATACCCACCTGGGCCACACATCTAAAATATGCTATACGCGAGGTGCTTTATGGCTTTTCAATATCTGACAAATATTTCTCTGGAGGAAGCCAGGTCTTCCTATCAGGAAGCTCTGCTGACCCGGGGGTTTGCCGCCGGGCAGGAAACCATACCGGTCAGCGAGGCCTGCGGCAGGATCACGGCCCGTCCGGTCTATGCGGCGATCTGCGCTCCCCACTATCCGGCCAGTGCCATGGACGGCATTGCTCTGCGGGCGGAACTCACCTTCGGCGCCGGCGAGACCACACCCGTCACTCTGACACAGGATCAGTTTGTCGTGGTCGATACCGGGGATCCCGTGCCGGAGAACTGCGACGCCGTCGTCATGATCGAAGATGTGATCCGCCAGGAAGATGGCACCGTGCATCTCTATGCGCCGGCCGCTCCCTGGCAGCACATCCGGCAGATCGGTGAAGACATCTGCGCCGGTGAAATGATCCTCCCTTCTTATATGGAAGTTTCTCCTTCCGCCATCGGCGCCATGATCGCCGGCGGGGTGATGGAGATTTCCGTGCTGAAGCGCCCGGTCGTCGGCATCATTCCCACCGGGGATGAGATCATTCCCCCCACAGCCAATCCGGCCCCCGGCGACATCCTGGAGTTCAACTCCTCCATTTTCTCTGCCATGCTGAAACAGTGGGGCGCGGTTCCGCTGACCTACCCCATCGTAAAAGACCGGCGGGATGAGATCGAAGCCGCCGTGAAAAAGGCCCTCGCGGAGTGCGATATGGTGCTCCTGAATGCCGGCTCCTCCGCGGGTCGGGAAGACTATTCGGCGGAAGTGATCCGCTCCGTGGGCGAGGTGCTCTACCACGGGATCGCCATCAAACCCGGCAAGCCCGCCATCCTGGGGCTGCAGGAGTGCAAGCCGATCCTCGGTGTCCCCGGCTACCCGGTCTCCGGCATCATCGTGCTGGAGCAGCTGCTGAAACCCCTCATCGACCGCTGGTTTGTCCGTCCGCCGGAGGAAGAAGTGATCCGTAACGCCACCCTGGCAAAGAGTGTGGTGTCCGGACTCAAATATCAGGAATTCGTCCGGGTGCGCCTGGGAAATGTGGACGGGAAGCTGATGGCCTCCCCCCTCGGACGGGGAAGCGGCGTCGTATCGTCCTTCATGAAAGCCGACGGCATCATGGAAATCCCCCAGGGAACCGAAGGATATGCCGCCGGAAGCGAGGTTCCTGTCCATCTCCTGAAAAAAGAATCGTCACTTCGCAACACTCTGGTGGCCATCGGCAGTCACGATCCGCTGCTGGATGAAGTGGCCGATCTGCTGCATTCTGCCGATACCACCCTCTCCATGAGCTCCACCCACGTGGGATCCATGGGCGGGATCATGGCAGTAAAGCGCGGGGAAACCCATGTCGCCGGCATCCATCTGCTGGACGAAGCCGACGGCAGTTACAATGTTTCCTTCCTGAAGAAATATTTCCCCCAGGGCGGTGTGCGCCTGGTGGAATGCGTCGGCCGTTCCCAGGGCCTGATGCTTCCCGTCGGCAATCCCCTGGGAATCACGTCGGTAAACGACCTGACCCGGCCCGGCCTGCGCTACGTCAACCGCCAGAAAGGCTCCGGTACCCGGATCCTGATCGATTATCTCTGCAAAAAAGAAGGCATTGACACGACAAAGATCTACGGGTATGACCGGGAAGAATTCACCCACACCTCGGTGGCGGCACAGATCGCCTCCGGCACCGCCGATGCCGGCATGGGCATCTACTCCGCCGCCCGGCTCTACGACCTGGATTTCCTTCCCATCTGCATGGAGCAGTACGACCTGCTGATCCCCGATTCCGTCTGGGACACCGATGTGGTACAGCGGCTGATCCGGGTACTCCAGAGCCCCGAGTTTAAACAGCGCCTTACCGCCCTGGGCGGCTACGAGTGCGAAAATCCCGGCAGAGTACGACAACATCTTTGATACCAAGGTCAAAAGGTCATGCAGACCATGCTTGCATGGATCTGCATGACGTCTTGACCCGCCAAAACACCGAAAAGCAGCCATTTTTCGCAGAAAAATGCGCGGCTACCGCACCCCATAAGGAGGCTTCTTTTGGAACATACGGATATTGTCATCATCGGGGCGGGACTTCTGGGATGTTTTCTGGCACGGGCCCTAAGGCAGTACGATCTGTCGGTTACCGTGCTGGAGAAGGAAAGGGATGTCTGTACCGGTATCTCCAAGGCGAACACCGGCATCATTTATCCGGGCTATGATATGGCCCCGGGAACACTGAAGGCCAGGCTGACCGTTTCCTCCTGCCGGAACTTTCCCGAACTCTGCCGGGCCCTCGGCGTGCGCTATGCGAACAGGGGTTCGCTGATGGTGGGCTTCGGTCCGGAGGCGGAAGCTTCCATCCGGAACAAATGGGAAAAGGGACAGCGTAATGGTGTGGAAGGACTGGAGCTGCTCTCCGGTGAGGAATGCCGGCGGCGGGAACCTCTCCTGGCAAAAGGTGTCCGCATCGGCCTCTTCTCTCCGGATACCTGTGTGGTAAATCCCTGGGAGCTGGGAATCGCTGCCTATGAGAACGCCCGCAGCAACGGTGCCATCTTCCGCCTCTCCAGCAAGGTAATGGCGATTCACCGTATCAGAAACCGCCGTGCAGGGGCTACCGCCGAAATGTTCCCCACGGAACAATACCGTGCGGAGGCTACCGCTGAGTTTTACGGCACGGAACAATACCGTGCGGAGACTCCCGCTGAGCATTCCGGCACGGAGTGGCCCTTAAAGTTTATCGTGGAAACAGCGGAAACCTCTTTTTCCTGCCGCTGTGTCATCAACTGCGCGGGGCTGGCCGCCGGGGATGTACACGAGATGGCCGCGCCTCCCTCCGTAAGAATCCGCCCCACCGGCGCCGATTATATTCTTCTGGAGGATTTCCCGGGAATGACACCCAAGATGCCTCCCGATGTTTCCACCCGGATTCATTCCAGGATGCCCCTCCGGCATGTCATTTTCCACGAGCCGGAGCAGAAAAGGAAGGGGCTGACCCTGGTTCCCACGGTGGACGGGAATCTGATGATCGGGCCTACGGAAAGAGAACCTTTTGAAAATCCCACCGCCACGGAAGCGGAAGGGATCCGGTGGCTGCGGGAGAAATGCCGGGAAGTAGTGCCTGATCTTCCCACGGAACCGATTCTGCGGACCTTCGGCGCCGTCCGGCCCAATCCCTACGAGGTTCTCTGTGAGAATGATCGCTGGATCCCCAGCGGCCGGAAGCTCTTTGATTTTAATATCAAGGAGGAAGAGGGTTTCTTCAGTCTGATCGGGATCAAGACCCCGGGGCTTACCTGCGCCGCAGCCCTGGGAGAGTATCTCACCGGGCATATCGTAGATTTTCTGGGCGGTGCTTCCGAAAATCCCGCCTATGATCCGACACGGTGCCCGGAGATACGGGTAAGTGAAATGACGTGGGAAGAACGGGAACAGTGGGTTCAGAATCACCCGGATTACGGCCGGATTCTCTGCTCCTGCCGGGACATCTCCGAGGGAGAAGTGAGGGATGCCATCCGCCGGGGCGCCGTCACACTGGACGGGGTCAAACGCCGGACCGGTATCTTCATGGGCCGGTGTCAGGGCAGCCGCTGCCTCTCCGATGTGCTGCTGGTTATGGCAGAGGAGCTCGGCTGCTCCCCGGATGAGATACGAAAAGATACGGCCGGGGGAATATTATAATATGAAAGAAAAATACTATGATATTCTGGTAATCGGGGGCGGGGCCGCCGGCATGGCCGCCGCTCTGGCCGCTTCCGAGGCCGGAGCCAAGGTACTTCTGGCGGAGCATGCCTCTCTGCCGGGAGGGGTACTGAACCGCTGCATCCACCACGGATTCGGCCTGGGATATTTCGGCGAGGATCTGACGGGGCAGCAGTACGCCGCCCGCTTTCGTGACCGGCTGGCCCATTCTCCGGTGGACGTGATGACGGACACCTCCGTGCTCCGTCTCTTTCCGGACCGCACAGCATTCCTCTCCCGTTCCGGATCCCTGCAGAAAATTGCCTTCCGGCAGTGCATCCTCGCCACCGGAAGCTACGAACGAACCATGGAATCGATCCCTGTCCCCGGGACCCGTCCCGCCGGCATCTTCACCGCCGGATGTGCCCAGGGCCTAATCAATGAAAGTCACATGGATATCGGGGAACGCATTCTCATTCTCGGCAGCGGCAATGTCGGGCAGATCATGGCCCGTCAGCTCGTCCAGGCCGGCAAGACCATCGTCGCCATGATCGAGCAGAATGACCGCCCCGGGGGACTTCCCAGGAATCACCGGGAATGTCTGGAGGCATATTCCATTCCGCTGATGCTGCATTCCACCATCACCCGCATTCTCGGGGAGGAACGCATTTGCGGAGCCGTTGTCCGGAATCTCGACACCGGGCAGGAGCAGACATTTTCCTGCGACACACTGATCACAGCGCTGGGACTGATCCCCGACCGTTCCCTCGCGGATTCCCTGGCTGTCGGCGGGACCTGGCCGGACTGGCTGCAACTGTGCGGCAACTGCGAATCCATTCATGACATCGTAGACAGCGTAACCCTGGCCGGGGAGCGGGCCGGGAAAGCGGCGATAAAAGGAGAAATATGATCTATCTCGATAATGCTGCCACATCCGGCAAGAAACCGGAGGAAGTTTATACTGCCGTCGATCACGCTCTGCGGCATTGTTCCGGGAATCCGGGGCGTTCTGGGCACAGTGCTTCCCTGGCCGCCGGTCAGATCGTGGAAGAGACCCGCCAGCAGATCGCAGCTTTTTTTCATGCGGGAGATGCTTCCGCCATCTGCTTTACGCCCAATACCACCACGGCCCTCAACACCGCCATTTCAGGCCTGGTACGACCGGGAGATCACGTGATCACCAGTGCCCTGGAGCACAATTCTGTCTCCCGACCTCTGGAATATCTGCGTTCTCTCGGATGTGAGATCACGATCCTTCCGGCCTCTCCCGATACCGGTGTGGATCCCGCAGAGGTAGAAAAATCCCTGAAGTCTGCGACCTCCCTGGTTGTCATGACCCATTGCTCCAATGTAACCGGCACTCTCAATGACATTTGCTCCGTGGGGGAAATCTGCCGGGCCCACGAGGTTCCTTTCCTCGTCGACGCCGCCCAGTCGGCCGGCACACGGGCCATAGATCTGCAGAAAATGCCTATCGACCTGCTGGCATTCCCCGGGCACAAAGGCCTGCTGGGTCCCCAGGGGACCGGCGGCCTGTATATCCGGAAAGATCTTCCGGTTCAGCCACTGACCCGCGGAGGCACCGGCAGTTTTTCCGAACTTCTGGATCAGCCGGAGCAGCGTCCTGACCGGTATGAGAGCGGAACCCTGAATGTACCCGGGCTTGCCGGCCTGGGAGCCGGAGTCCGGTACCTTTCCCGGCTCGGCATGGACACGGTGGAACGCAGAGAAGCATATTTGCGTGAAATGATGATAGAAGGGCTGCAGGAAATCCCGGGGATTACGATATATGGGCCGAGGGTAGGCCAACCCGCCGGATGCGTCATTTCCTTCACCCTGGAAGGCATGGAGCCCAGTGAAATATCTGCCATTCTGGACACCGCCTTTGACATCGGCGTGCGGGCCGGCCTCCACTGCGCCCCCTACGCCCACCGGGCACTGGGAA
>CAMOYN010000072.1 GCA_946630035.1 uncultured Lachnospiraceae bacterium | reverse complement strand
TTTAAGATTATAATGTGGCTATACATAGGGGAGCTTGTGTAAACAGGCTGAGAGGGTGCTGTGGCTGCACCGACCCTGAAAACCTGATTTGGATAATGCCAACGTAGGGAATCATGAGGGAGCTATTTTGCGGGATGTCCTTACGACATCCCCTTTTTTTGTTTCGCAGGATTTTTTCCTGGACATTTCCTGGACATTTCCTGGACATTTCCGGGGCTTTTTCCGGAGTTTTCCTGGACATTTTCCGGATTTTTTCTGTGGAATTCTTAGCTTCCTGAGCGGCTGACCGGGGGCACCACCTTTGGCCGCTATACAAAATTAATGCTTACTGCCGGTGTGAGGCCGGTGGGGAAAGGGACAAAATGAGAACAGCATTAACAATCGCTGGAAGTGACTCCAGCGGAGGCGCCGGCATCCAGGCAGATATCAAGACAATGACCGCGAACGGCGTCTATGCAATGAGCGCCGTGACGGCTTTGACTGCCCAGAATACGACCGGCGTGACAGGGATCATGGAAGTAACACCTGAGTTTTTGGCAGAGCAGCTGGATTGTATTTTTACGGATATTTTCCCGGATGCAGTGAAAACAGGGATGGTATCTTCTTCGGGGCTGATCTGTACGATTGCGTCGAAGCTCAGGGAATACGGGGCGAAAAATATCGTGATCGATCCGGTCATGGTTGCCACCAGTGGCGCGAGGCTGATCAGTGAGGAAGCGGTGGAGACTCTGAAGGGGGAGCTGCTGCCGCTGGCCAGTCTGATTACGCCGAATATTCCGGAGGCGGAAGTGCTTTCGGGGCTTCGGATCGAGTCCACGGGGGATATGGTGACGGCGGCGAGGAAGATCCATGAGACATTTGGTGTAGCGGTGCTGCTCAAGGGCGGCCACAACATGAATGATGCCAATGATCTCCTCTATGACGGGGAGGAGGCGGTCTGGTTTAAGGGGAAGCGGATCGATAATCCGAATACTCATGGAACCGGGTGTACGTTGTCCAGTGCGATTGCTTCCAATCTGGCGAAGGGGTATGATCTTAAGACCTCCGTCCAGGCGGCCAAGAATTACATTTCCGGTGCTCTTGCGGCGGGGCTTGACCTCGGCAAGGGAAGCGGTCCGATGAACCATGCCTTTGCCATTTCGGGCGATTTTCTGTAAAGGAGGCCTGAAATGAATAAGAAGACGTCGGTGCTTGCCAACGGGCTGATCTGGTTCGGAGCCGGTGTTTCCATCGCCGAGATCCTGACCGGGACCTATTTTGCGGGCCTCGGCTTCGGCCGGGGAATGGCGGCGATTCTGCTGGGGCATCTGATCGGGGGCGTGCTCATGTTTGCCGCGGGAATGATCGGTGCCAGGGAAGAGAAGAGTGCCATGGAGACCGTCAAGATGAGTTTCGGTGAGAAGGGAAGCCTCCTTTTCATCGCGTTGAATATCCTGCAGCTGGTGGGATGGACGGCGATTATGATCTATGACGGGGCGCTGGCTGCCAGCGGAATTGCGGCGATCGGGAACTGGGTCTGGGCGCTGGTTATTGGTGTGCTGATTCTGGTGTGGATCCTCATAGGGATCACCAATCTCGGTAAGATCAATACGGTGGCCATGGCCAGTCTGATGGTTCTGTCGTTGATTCTGTTCGGGGTGATTTTCTTCGGGGGAAATGGAAATGTGGCCGGCGTGGTCGATGAGGGGATGACCTTCGGGGCGGCGGTGGAACTGGGCGTGGCGATGCCTCTTTCCTGGCTTCCTCTGATCAGTGACTACACCCGGGAGGCGGAGAAGCCTTTCCAGGCTACGCTTTTCAGCGTGGTGGTCTACAGCGCCGTCAGCATTTTCATGTACATCATCGGAATGGGAGCTGCCATTTACACCGGAACCGGCGATATCGCCGCGATCATGGTGAAGGCAGGGCTCGGGGCGGCCGGCCTGCTGATCATTGTATTCTCCACTGTAACCACCACCTTCCTGGATGCATATTCAGCGGGGGTTTCGGCGGTCTCCATTTCGGAGCGGATCGATGAGAAATGGGCGGCGGCGATTGTCACCGTCATCGGCACCGCGGCGGCCATTCTCTTCCCGATGGACAATATTACCGATTTTCTGTACCTGATCGGTTCTGTGTTCGCACCCATGATCGCGATCCAGATTGCCGACTACTTTATTCTAAAAAAATCTCCGGTCCGTGCCGCGGCTTCGGTGAAGAACCTGCTGATCTGGCTGGCCGGATTTATCGCTTACCGCATCCTGATGGGCGTGGACACCCCTGTGGGGAATACACTCCCGGATATGGTGCTCACGATCATTCTCTGCCTGGTCGTAAATATGTTTACTTCAGGAAAAGATCAATAGTCAGAGATCGGCATCTGTTTTGTGTGGATCTCTGAAAGATCAGTGGACAGGGATCTGCATCTGTTTTGTGCGGATCTCTGAAAAGATCAGTAGGCAGGGATCTGCATCTGTTTTGTGCGGATCTCTGAAAAGATCAATAGGCAGGGATCTGCATTTTTTGTGCGGATCCCGGAAAGGGAATGACATGGAACAGAAGCAGTTGAAGAAAATGGTACTTTCTGCGTTACTTGCAGGCATAGCAGTGGTGGGGTCGATGTTTTCATTTCCCGTTTTCGGCTCGAAATGTGCGCCGGTGCAGCACCTGGTGAATGTGGTCTGTGCGGTGTTCGTCGGCCCCTGGTGGGGACTGGCCGCGGCTTTTATCGCCAGCCTGATCCGCAACATGACAGGACTTGGCACTCTGCTCGCATTTCCCGGGAGCATGTGCGGCGCCCTGCTGTCGGGCCTCCTGTATGAGAGGTTCAAAGCCGTTCCGGCGGCCTGCCTCGGCGAAGTGGTGGGAACCGGCCTGATCGGCGGCATGCTGGCTTACCCGATTGCATCGCTTCTCATGGGAAATGAGGCGGCGGCCCTGTTTACTTTTGTTGTGCCTTTCCTGATCAGTACGGTCGGCGGCTCGATTATTGCATTTGTGATTCTGGTGGTCATGAAGCAGACGAATGTCCTGTCGCAGCTGAAAGTGATGATCGAAGGGTGAGGAAGCACCCGGAGGAAATATCCCGGAGAAAGTACCTGGAGGAAATATCCCGGAGAAAGTACCTGGAGGAAATATCCCGGAGAAAGTACCTGGAGGAAATATCCCGGAGGATAGTATTCGGGAAGAGGTTTTTATGAGAGATTTGTGGAAGGATTCCCTGGTGTATGCGGTGACGGACCGGAGCTGGCTTCGCGGACAGAGTCTGGCGGAGCAGGTGGAAGCGGCGATTCTGGGCGGCGCGACCCTGGTACAGTTCCGGGAAAAGGAGCTTGCGGGGGAGGAACGGGAGGCGGCGGCCCTGGAGGTTCAGAGGGTCTGCAAGAAGCACGGCATCCCATTTATCGTAAATGATGACGTGGAGCTGGCGGTCCGCATCGGTGCGGATGGTGTGCACGTGGGGCAGAAGGATATGGAGGCGGGCCTTGTCCGCCGGATGGTCGGGCCGGACCGGATCATCGGCGTGACGGCGAAGACGGTGGAGCAGGCGCGCGCGGCCCGGGACGCCGGGGCGGATTATCTCGGGAGCGGGGCCGTGTTCGGAAGTGCCACGAAAAAGGACGCGAAGCCGATGTCCCTCGCTCAGTTTGCCGAGATCTGCGCCAGTGTGGATATCCCGGTGGTTGCCATCGGCGGAATCACGGAAGAAAATATGGAGAAGCTCTCTGGCTGCGGGATGGCGGGCTTCGCGATCGTCAGCGGCATATTTGCCGCGGAAGACATCGAAGAAACCACACGGCGTATCCGCGAAAAGGCGGAAAAACTGGTGAAGCCCCAGGCAGGATGTTCCGAGATGTCTGTTTGCCCGGGGGAATCTGTCTGCCCCGGGGAGCTCCGGGATCATTTTCGGACGCTGGTGGCTGAAAAGCGCCCGGTGATCCAGTGCATTACCAACATCGTGACCGTAAATGACTGCGCCAACGCATTGCTGGCCGTCGGAGCTTCGCCCACCATGGCGCACCACCCCCAGGAGATGGCGGATTTCGCAAAGATCTGCGACGGGCTGGTCTGCAACATGGGCGCCACGGAATCGCTGGAGGCAATGCAGATCGCGGCAGAGATCGCCGCCAGGATGGGGCATCCCATCGTGATCGACCCGGTCGGCTGCGCAGGATCCCCCTTCCGGAGGGAAAAATGCCTGGCATTGATCCGGGCGGCCCATCCGGCCTGCATCCGGGGGAACAGTGCCGAGATCCGGGCCCTCGCGGAGCATAGTAATACCGGAAGGGGCGTAGATGTAGAGCAGAACGATGCGGAGAAGAACGATCCCGATGGCTATGAGAGCCTGAAGGCGGCAGCCCGGGCATTATCCGAAGAGACGGGGGCGATCGTGATCGCCACCGGAACGGTGGATTTGCTGGTGCACCGGGACCGGTATTATGAAGTACATGCCGGCTCCCCGTGGATGACCCGCATCACCGGCAGCGGCTGCATGCTGAGCTCCCTGCTAGGCGCATTTCTGGCAGCCGAAAACACCCTGGAAAGCGCATGGGCCTGCTGCACATGGATGGCACAGTGCGGCGAACAGGCCCAGCAAGAGACCGAAAGCCTCGGTGCAGGCACAGGGACCTATCACATAAAACTGATCGACGCCTTGAGCCAGAGCTAAGGAGACAGGGGACAGACCCCTGTCTCCTCGTCTGCCCGGGGGCCGGAGACTGGGGACAGGGGACAGACCCCTGTCTCCTTCTGTCTGTGCCTGCAAAAGGAGACAAAGGACCGTCCCCTGTCTCCCCTGTCTCCTTTGATAGACAATATCGATGATTTTTGGTATACATTATATGAATGTGTGAAATGGGGAGTGAGGGACCTATGAGCCTGTATGCGATCGGAGATTTACATTTGCATTATCAGTCGGTGCTGAAGGCGCCGGGGCAGCTGCATGGCCGGGTGTGGAAAAACCATGAGGAGAAGTTCCGGAAGTATTGCGGGAAAATGGTAACGGGTGAGGATACCCTGGTTCTGGTGGGGGATCACAGCTGGGGGAAGAATCTCTCTGAGTGTGAGAGGGATCTTGCGTATATCTGTGACCTGCCGGGGCGGAAACTGCTCTTTCGGGGCAATCACGACATGTTCTGGGATGCGAAGAAGACGGCGCAACTGAACGAACGGTATCAGCCGCGGCTTACTTTCCTGCAGGATAGTTACGCTGCCTATCAGGATTACGCCCTGGTCGGAACCAAGGGATTCACCTTCGAGGGACCATTTTACCTGGACCGGTATGGTCAGATCACGGGCTGGGATGAGGAGGCTTTTGAACATGCGAAGAAGCTGGTGGAGCGGGAGCTCGCACGCCTGAGGAAGTCCTTTGAAATGGCGCAGGCCGATGGATACCGGAAATATATTATGTTTCTGCACTATCCGCCCACCAATATACTGCAGACACGCAGCGGCTTTACCGATATGGCGGAGGAATACGGGGTGGAGCAGGTGATCTACGCCCATTGCCACGGCGAAAGCCGGTTCAATGACAGCATCCGCGGGGAGTACCGCGGGCGGATGTACCAGCTGGTGTCCGGGGATTTCCTGCGATGGAAACCATTGAAGATACTGGAGTAAACGAGTTTATACATATTCCATAATGTTTATATAATATAGGTGGAATATAGGTGGAATATAGGTAGGATGTAGGCAGGATGTAGGTAGGATGTAGGTAGGATGTAGGCAGGATGTAGGTAGGATGTAGGTAGGATGTAGGTAGAATGTAGGTAGGATGTAGGTAGGATGTAGGTAGGATGTAGGTAGGATGTAGGCAGGATGTAGGTAGGATGTAGGTAGGATGTAGGTAGAATGTAGGTAGGATGTAGGTAGGATATAGGTAAAATATGGGGGAATATTATGAAGTATAATATCCGGTTATGGCCTGACAGGGATGTTCAGGTGGAGAAAGTGCGGATCGGGGGGATTTCTGCCCTTGTGATCCGGAGGAAAGATGACGGGGCACCTGGGACGGAGGGGCGTCCTGGGGCGGAGGTGAGTCCGCGGCCGGAGATGAGTACTGGGGCGCAGGGGCGTCTGCGGCCGGAGGTGAGTCCTGGGGCGCAGGGGCGCCTGCGCCCGGGTGTCCTCTGGATCCATGGTGGTGGTTATATTACGGGAATGAAGGAAATGGTCTATATGTCCCGGGCGATGGATCTTGTAAAGAAGTTTGGAGCGGTGGTTGTCGCGCCGGACTACCGGCTGGCTCTTCAGGCGCCTTATCCGGCGGCACTCCGGGACTGCTATAAGACTCTGTTATATATGAAGGGCCATGCGGCGGAACTTGGCATCCGTAAAGACCAGATCATGGTCGGGGGTGAGAGTGCAGGGGGCGGACTGTGTGCGGCTTTGTGTATGGTGGCCAGAGATAAGGGAAAGGTGAAGGTTGCTTTTCAGATGCCGCTGTATCCGATGCTGGACAATCTGGATACGGAATCCTCCCGGGATAATCATGGTAAAGTCTGGAACACCCGCAGAAATCATTTTGGATGGAGGATGTATCTGAGGGGGGAGGTAAAGGAGAGGGTTTCACCCTATGCGGCGGCTGCCGGACAGACGAACTGGAAAGATCTCCCGCCGGCTTATACATTTGTCGGAGACGGGGAACCCTTCTATGCGGAAACCCTGGATTTTGTCCGGCATCTGCAGGAAGCAGGGGTAGAAGCTTCGGTGGATGTCTGGCACAGCGACATGCATGCCTTCGATATGCTTCGGCCAGATCTGCCGGAAAGCAGGAAGGCGATCCGGAAATTCGAGGGAGCATTTGCTTACGCAGTGGAACATTATTTCGCAGAAAACGAGTGACACAGAGGAGACAGGGGACGGACCTTTGTCTCCTTCGTCGTCTGTGGAGGCAGAGGTGGAGACAGGGGACGGACCTTTGTCTCTTTCGTCTTCTGGATTAATTGTATTGAGAGGATTTATATGCTAGAATACAGGGGGACGAGCCTTGTGCAAGGTTCGTCCGAAGGATGGTCCTTGTGTGAGGTCCTTGTACGAGGTCCTTGTGCGAGGTCCTTGTGCGAGGTCCTTGTGTAAAATCCGGGAAAGGAGTTAGTTACGGATGAAATAATTATTTGTGGTGCTGATGGGAATGGTTTTACTGATGTCTGCGGCGCAGGAGAGTTATGCGGTTTCTTCGAATCCGGCGGAGGCTTCCACGGAGATGGAGTTTTCGGTGCAGATGGAGTCGGCGGAAGAATCCGCTGAGATAGAGTCTTCGACTGAGATGGAATCGGCGGAGGAATTGGCGGAGTCAGAGTCAGCGGAGGCTGTCCTGGTAGCTGTGGAAGACAATCAGATTCAGGTGGCAGACCGGTATATTTTTGATCTCCCGGAGGGCTGGGAGCAGGAAGAAGGCAGTGACAGCCTGACGGCGGCGGATGGAAAGGTCCATATCGAGGCGGGACTGTTTGCGAAGAGTGAAAATGAGAATTACGACATGCCGGAGGGCATGGTGGTGACCGATCCCACCTTCCCGGATGTGATGATGGAATATTTAAAGGGAAATCTTCTGCTGGAGTGTGATTATGATATGAGCAGTCTGGGAGTGGAAAAGACGGAGAAAGGAGTGGATTATCTCTACGCTCCCATCATTATTACCTCCGATGCCGGCATGTCCTATGCGCTGTTAAATATCTATGATTGCGATGAGGACAGCTTTATAATGTTCCGGTTTGACTATGAGGAAGGCGCTTACAAAGTGGCGGATCAGTGTTCTAAGGAGCTGAACGCAACACTCCAGGTGGTAGAATAGGAGACAGGGGTCTGACCCCTGTCTCCGGGAAGTGGTTGAGAGAAGGAGACAGGGGTCTGACCCTTGTCTCCAGGAAGTGGTTGAGAGAAGGAGACAGGGGTCTGTCCCCTGTCTCCGGGAAGTGGTTGAGAGAAGGAGACAGGGGTCTGTCCCCTGTCTCCTAGGAGGGATGGTTATGGGGATTTTGGCGGCTTTTATGGTTCCGCATCCGCCGTTGATTGTTCCGGCGGTTGGCCGGGGTGGGGAGGAACAGATTGAGGAGACGACGAGGGCGTATGAGAGGGTTGCGGAGGAGGTTGCTGCGTGTGAACCGGAGACTATTATTATTACCAGCCCTCATTCGGTGATGTATTCGGATTATTTTCACATTTCGCCGGGGCGTGGGGCGAAGGGGTCTTTTGCGCAGTTTGGTGCGGGGCAGGTGAAGTTTTCCGAGGTGTATGATGAGGAGCTGGTGGATCGGATCTGTCTCCGGGCGGCGGAGGTAAATTTCCCGGCGGGTACGCTGGGGGAGAGGGATGCGCGGCTGGATCACGGGACGATGGTGCCTCTCTGGTTTATCCGTAAGAGATATGATGGTTTCCGGATTGTGCGGATCGGTCTGTCGGGGCTTCCTCTGACGGATCATTATCGTTTTGGCGAGATGCTGAAGGAGTCGGTGGAGGCGTTGGGCCGAAGGGCTGTGATCATTGCCAGTGGGGATCTTTCTCACAAGCTGCAGGACTATGGTCCTTATGGGTATGCTCCGGAGGGACCGGAGTATGACCGGCGGATCATGGATGTGTGTGGCCGGGCGGCCTTCGGAGAGCTCCTGGATTTCGACGAGACATTCTGTGAAAAGGCGTCGGAGTGTGGGCACCGTTCCTTTGTGATCATGGCCGGAGCCTTTGACGGGATCCGGGTGCGGGCGGAGGCGTTGTCACATCAGGATGTGACTGGTGTGGGCTATGGAATCTGCACATTCTACCCGGAAGGGGAAGATCCGGAGCGTCATTTCCTGGAGGAGCATCTGAAAAGGAAGGAAGAGGAGCTGGCTCGGCAGGTGTCCCGGTCGGATGCCTATGTGAAGCTGGCCCGGAAATCGCTGGAAACTTACATCCGGGACGGCGAAACGATTCCGGTTCCGGAGGGGCTGCCGGAGGAAATGCTGAAAACCCGGGCCGGGGCCTTTGTCTCGATTCACAAACATGGCAAGCTGCGGGGGTGCATCGGTACCATTGCTCCGACGACAGAAAATGTCGCGCAGGAGATCATCCGGAATGCTATCAGTGCCTCCACCCAGGATCCCCGTTTTGATCCCATCACCGCGGAGGAGCTGAAATGGCTGGAGATCCATGTGGATGTGCTGGGAGAGCCGGAGAGGATCTCTTCCCCGGCGGAGCTGGATGTGCGGCGGTATGGTGTGATCGTCAGCTGCGGATACAAGCGGGGACTTCTCCTTCCGGACCTGGACGGGGTGGATACCCCGGAACAGCAGATTTCCATTGCCATGAAAAAGGGCGGAATCCGGGAAAGTGATCCCTATACCCTGGAACGTTTTGAAGTGGTCCGGCATGTGTGAAAACCGCATCAGAGAATCATTGCCCTCAGAAAAGGTTAGAAGTAATACATAAAATACGAAATGTAAACATTTCGGCGGATTATTCACGAAATGTAAGATAAAAGTATCTTTGAGAAAATGGAGGTGTTGTTTTGCGATCTTTTCCCTGATACATTTTTTGTATAAAAAATGGAAAGGTGGAGCTGGTCATGGGAAGAGAAAACATAGATGCATCGGAAGCGGCCTTGAAGAAAATGCGTATCATTGCAGATTACATGGATATGCGAGGTGTCAGTGCAGGAATCCCATTCGTGGATCCGAAAGCGGGGCTGATGGAGAGCGTGAAAACGGATATATTGCGGTTTATCCTGGAGATAACAGGCCCGGCGGAATCGATTACTACGGGCGGTGTCTGTTACATCAATCAATATCTGGGATATGATTTGGATAAACCGGGACTCAAATTTATCCAAAAGACTCTTGCGGAATCCGGTGAGCAGCACATTTTTTTACTGCTTCCTTTCTTTATCGCAATGGATAAAGTGTATGGTATAAATATAATATCCGTCACTTATATCCAGACGATAGCTATTCTTGCGATGGGATATCTGGATCGGCAGGAGCTCACTTCTCTTGAGGAGCAGGTGAAGTGTAGCAGTTATATTCTTAGCTGTACTGAGCTGACAGAGAAAATACTGGAAGAAAAAATAGATTTTGATCCTTTGCTGGGAATTCGCGGCGAAATAAGGGATCAATTTATCATTCTCGTGGAGAGATACCGGAAAAATAACGCACAGGAAATGGACCAGCTGTTCGGAGAAATGGAGAGAACTCTATGCGCTACTATTTCTGCAAGTGAGCGGGAGGAGACAGAAGATTACAGATCTGAAACGGTGCGGGAATCCGAGCGGGAGGAGACAGGAGATTACAGATCCGAGACGGCGTGGGAATCTGAGCGGGAGGAGACAGAAGATTACAGGTCTGAAACGTTGCGGGAATCCGAGCGGGAGGAGACCGAAGATTACAGATCCGAGACGACGTGGGAATCCGAGCCGGAGCAGGGAGCCGGTGATGGTGGAAGCGTAACAGAGACGTCAGGAAATCTGGAGGATATCAGCTTTCGGGAGATTGAGAATCGATTTCTTCTTGTGAAAAATGTGGATGCCAGGACCCTGATGGTTATGGATAAGATGGGATATCATGTCCGGCAGGATGATAACGCTATCGTGGTGTACGGATACATCGACATGGAGGCAGGGATCAGTTTTGAGCTTCTGTGTGCTGCCTGTGTTTATATGGACGGGGCGGTATCTCTGGAACCGAGGAATAATTCGGCCACTATGAAGCTGCGTTACAAGTCCTTCACAGGAGAGGTGGTTCCCTACCCCGATCCGGGTCAGATGGCTCCATTCCGTGACATAGCACTTCAGATTAAACGAAATTACATTGCTTCATCAGATATAATGGCGCTGCGCAAGATAGAAGCCCTGGATCCGTACCGGGCCCCGGGGTTCCCCGATGATATTATGGTAATATTCATGAAAAAGGGCTGTCGGAACGAAGGTATCTGGTGCCGGCCTGTAAAACTGGACAGGATAAGGAAAGTAATCCAGATGAGGATGCTGAATGAACCTCACGCCGCCATGGGCAGGCATAAGGGCGATATCGTCAATGTATCTCTGGTACAGCATGACGATGGAGACGTGAGGGCATACGTACAGTTATAAATACAAAGGAAAGAATACAAAGAGACGGTCCTTATGATATGTTCGGGGTATTCGTCTGTTCGGGGTATTCGTCTGTTCGGGGTATTCGTCTGTT
>CAMOYN010000071.1 GCA_946630035.1 uncultured Lachnospiraceae bacterium | reverse complement strand
ACCCGCGACCCTCGCCTTGGCAAGGCGATACTCCACCACTGAGCCACTCGCGCTTACATGCTGCTTTTTCAGCACAAAAAATACTATACACCATCCCTGGCGAAAATGCAAGCACTTTTTTAAACTTTTTACTCTACATTCGTACCATGCTTTTTGTCACAGCGGAAGGTCCGGAACGGCATTCAGACTCCAGTCTGCGCGCTCTCCTTTTTCATAGTGATACCAGGCGGCTGCGCTGATCATGGCTGCATTGTCGGTGCAGTAGATCGGGGAGGGGCAGTAGAGTTTTATCCCGTTCTGCTGACAGGCTTCCTGTAATGCGCCGCGCAGAGCTTTATTGGAAGCTACGCCGCCGGCGAGTACCAGTCGTTTCTGTCCGAAGTCCCGGACGGCTTTCATCGCGTGGCTCACCAGTACATCGATAACGGCCTGCTGGAAGGAAGCTGCCACGTCTGCCTGACAGATCTCCTCTCCGCACATTTTTGCCCGGTTCAGTTCGTTCAGCACGGCAGATTTCATACCGCTGAAGCTGAAGTCATAGGGGGATTCATCAATTTTTCCCCGGGGGAAGCTGTAGCGGGAGGCATCTCCTTCCACTGCGGCCTTTTCTATCTTAGGGCCGCCGGGATAGCCCAGTCCGATCGCCCTGGCCACCTTGTCCAGAGCCTCGCCTGCTGCGTCATCCCGGGTTCGTCCGATCACTTCGAACTCTCCGTAATCCTTCATCATTGCCAGATGGGTATGGCCTCCGGAGACAATCAGGCACAGGAAGGGAGGTTCCAGATCCGGGTGTTCCAGCAGATTGGCGCACACATGGCCTTCCATATGATTGACACCGATCAGAGGCAGATGGCTGGCATAGGCGATGGCTTTTGCTTCTGCCACTCCCACTAACAGAGCGCCCACCAGCCCCGGTCCGTAGGTCACACCGATGGCATCCAGATCCTGCAGCTGCACATCGGCTTCTTTCAGAGCCTGCCGTATCACGGTATTAATATTTTCAATGTGTTTCCGGGACGCCAGTTCCGGCACTACTCCTCCATACTGGGTATGAAGGGCAATCTGCGATGAAATCACGTTGCTCAGCACTTTCCGGCCGCCCTGCACCACGGACGCCGCCGTCTCGTCACAGGAACTTTCAATTCCAAGTATCAGTTTATTACTCATTTTATGATTCCTTGCTCTCTTCCTCAAAGCGAAGAGTTCGTTTCTTTCCGTCTTTTCCCAGTTTTGTCTTTGGGAAAATCTTTCTGGCATCGGCGAGATAATCTTCCGGGTGATTCAGGGAAGGACTGAAATGGGTCAGCCACATTTCTGCGGGAGCCGCTGTTTTTGCCAGTTCCGCCGCCTCATAGAAAGTCATGTGTTTATGCTCCACCGCTTTCTGCTGCTTATCCGGTTCCCCGTACATACCTTCACAGATAAAGAGGTCTGCGCCACGGGCCGCTTCCGCGATCTGAGGTACCGGCCGGGTATCGGTGCAGTAGGTAACTTTCAGGCCCTTGCGGGGGGCTCCCATCACCATATCCGAGGTATAGACCTGTCCCTCCCATTCCACGCTCACGCCCTTCTGCAGCGGGTTCCAGAGCTGAACCGGCAGCCCCAGCTCCCGTGCCCGTTCCACCTGGAACTTTCCGGCCCGGGGAAGCAGGACACTATAGCCATAGCAGGTCACATTATGGTTGACCCTGAAGGCCTGTATCTGCATATCCTTCCAGGAAATCGTCTCCTCTTTCTCCGTCAGTTCATGAAATTCAATGGGAAATGGCAGTTCCGGAGCCACCGTACGAAGGGCATTCACCACCCGTTCCAGGCCTTTCGGGCCGATCATCAGAACCGGTTCCGTACGTTCTGCATTCCCGATGGTCAGCAGAAGCCCCGGCAGACCACTGATATGATCGGCATGGTAATGGGTAAAGCAAATGACATCCATCGGCTTGAAACTCCATCCGCTTTTTCTGGCGGCAATCTGCGTGCCTTCCCCGCAGTCGATCAGAACCTGGCTTCCCTCATAGCGAAGCATCAGAGATGTCAGATATCTATAAGGAAGCGGCATCATTCCTCCGGTTCCCAGTAAACACACATCCAGCATAGCAATCTCCGTCTCAAATCACATAATCTGTTTTTATAATATCCGCTGCATCAGGATCGCATCCTCCCTGGGGTCGGAATAATATCCTTTTCGTCTGCCGATGTCCTCAAAGCCCATCTTCCGGTACAGGCCAATGGCAGGGGTGCTGTGTTCGCGCACCTCCAGATTCCACATGGTCACCTCCGGAGTACAGGCAAAGGTCTGTTCCAGCAGAGCCGTTCCTATCTTCTGTTTGCGCCAGGACTCCTTCACAGCGATCCGCAGAATCTCTCCCTCGTCCAAAACGATCTGGGCTCCGCAGTAACCGACAATCTCTCCCTCCGTCTCCGCCACCAGATAAAGAGTATGGGGACTTTTCTGCATATCTTCCAGGGATTTTTCCGACCAAGGGTCCGGGAAGCATTCCTTTTCCAGAGCCGCCAGCGCAGCGGCCTCTGTATCTCTCATCTTCCGGATCGCAGGTTCAGTCATGGCTTTCTCTCTTTTTCCGTTCCCGCTCCGCCTGGGACATGCGCAGATAGTTCGGTGCGTGTTCATCGGAGGACTGGATCTTTCCTTCTCTGAAATACTCCATTCCCAGGGCGGCCACCGCGGCGGCTCTCTGTCTCGAAGAGGGGGCCGGTGCAAAGAGGGCCCGTTCCCCCAGTGTTTCACGGATGGCTTCTCTGAATACCGGAACGCCGTCTCCCAGGAATACGATCTTATCGTCACTCTCTTCGAAGATCTTCATCAGATCTTCCAGTGAGAGGGCGCATGCTTCCTTCAGGACCCGGAAGGATTCTTCGAAGGAATAGATCCCGGTATATACCTGACGTCTTCTGGCATCCATGATCGGGCAGATCCGGTATCTGCATCCGAAGAGCTGATAGGCCATGGCATCGACGGTGGGTACAGCCACCAGCGGTTTATCCAGGGCCAGCCCCAGTCCCTTCGCTGTGGCGGAACCGATTCTGAGTCCGGTGAAGGAGCCGGGTCCGGCGGCCACGGCGATGCCATCCAGCGTAGTAAGATCCTGTTCGGTCATCTGCACGATTTCATCCAGCATCGGCAAAAGTGTCTGAGAATGTGTCTTCTTATAATTCACCGTATATTCTGCTATTACTACATCGTCTTCCAGCAGCGCCACCGACGCCACCAGGGAAGAGCTCTCCAGACCAAGTATTCTCATTCCGTCTCCTGTTCCTGACTCACTTCTATTTTTCTGTAATCAAATCCCTTTTCCGGATCCTTGCTGATCTGTATCGTCCACACATCCGCCGGGAAAAGTTCCGGGAGCTGTTCCGCCCATTCTACCAGGCAGACCCCGTCTCCAAAGAAATATTCCTCATAACCGATCTCATCCATCTCATCCGGATCGCAGATCCGGTAGACATCGAAATGGTACAGCGGGATTCTGCCACTCTTATAGACCTGCATGATCGTAAAGGTGGGGCTGTTTACATTTTCATGGATCCCAAGGCCGGCGGCAAACCCCTGGGCAAATACCGTTTTCCCGGTTCCCAGGTCTCCGTTCAGGCAGTAGATTCCACCCGGTACCGCCGCCTCTCCCATTTCCTTGCCGAAGGCAAAGGTTTCCTCCGGCGACCAAGTCTCTTTTACCGTATACATAATCAATTTCCTGCTATAGTTTCATCGTAAGGGAGATCCGCTTTTTCGCCATATCCACGTTCAGTATCTTTACTTTTACCACGTCGCCGACACTGACGGCCTCCAGCGGATGCTTGATAAAGCGGTTGCAGATCTGGGATATATGAACCAGTCCGTCCTGGTGTACGCCGATGTCTACGAA
This sequence comes from uncultured Lachnospiraceae bacterium, assembly GCA_946630035.1. Lineage (GTDB taxonomy): Bacteria > Bacillota > Clostridia > Lachnospirales > Lachnospiraceae > UBA3305. The sequence goes on along the minus strand of CAMOYN010000071.1, from coordinate 7,264 downwards.
GGCGCCAAAATCGATGACATTCCGGACCGTTCCGGTGAGAATCATGCCCGGTTTCAGGTCTTTCATCTCCATCACATCGCTGCGAAGCACGGGCTTAGGCATCTCTTCCCGGGGATCCCGGCCGGGTTTCTCCAGCTCCGAGAGAATATCCTTCAATGTCTCCACACCGATCCCCAGCTCCCCGGCCGTCTCTTCCGGCCGGATCACTTTCTTAGAAATGCCTGCCAGCCGCCCCGCCGATACATCCGACATCTCATATCCCAGTTTCTGGATCAGTTTCTTTGCTGCTTCATAGCTCTCCGGGTGCACGGCGGTCATGTCCAGAGGATTCTTCCCGTCTCTTACCCGGAGGAAACCGGCGCACTGCTCATAGGCTTTAGGACCGAGCTTCGGGACTTTCAGGAGATCCCGGCGGCTGGTAAAACGTCCGTTTTCTTCCCGGTAGGCAACGATATTTCTGGCAATCGTCTTGTTGACGCCGGAAACATATTCCAGGAGAGAGGCGGAGGCGGTATTCAGGTCCACACCCACCCGGTTAACGCAGGATTCCACCACGCCTGACAGGGCTTCACTCAGTTTTTTCTGGTTCATATCATGCTGGTACTGACCTACCCCGATACTCTCCGGGTTGATCTTCACCAGTTCTGCCAGGGGATCCTGCAGACGGCGGGCGATGGAGGCAGCACTTCTCTGTCCCACATCAAACTCCGGGAACTCTTCCGTCGCCAGTTTACTGGCGGAATATACCGAGGCACCGGCTTCGTTCACGATGACATACTGCACCTTCTGAGAGATCTTTTTGATAAAATTCACGATGATCTGCTCGGATTCCCGGGAGGCCGTACCATTTCCCACAGAGATCAGAGTGACATTATATTTCTCGATCAGGGACTGAAGAACCTTCTCTGCCTCTGCCACTTTATTCTGGGGGGCCGTGGGATAAATCACCCGGGTGTCCAGGACCTTCCCGGTGGCATCCACCACCGCCAGTTTGCAGCCGGTACGGAAGGCGGGATCCCATCCCAGTACCACCTGTCCGACGATGGGCGGCTGCAGCAGAAGCTGCTCCAGGTTCCGTCCGAACACATGGATCGCTCCGTCCTCTGCTTTTTCCGTCATCTCATTCCGGATGTCTCTCTCAATGGAGGGCTGCAACAGCCGTTTCCAACCGTCTGCGATGGCCGCCTTCAGCCAGGGTTCCGTAAACTCGTTATGGGCTGTGATCAGTTTCTTCTGCAGATAACGGAGAATCGTATCATCTTCGATCTCCAGTTTTACCTGGAGAATCTTTTCTTTTTCTCCCCGGTTCAGCGCCAGCACTCTGTGTCCTGTCGTCTTGCGGATACTGTCTTCATAGGAATAGTACATCTCATATACCGATTCCTGCTCCGGATTTTTGGCGGTCGAAACCACACTTCCGCAGTTTTTCACTGCATCCCGGATGAAAGCACGGTATTCCGCATTTTCCGCGATCTGCTCTGCCAGTATATCACAGGCTCCTGCCAGCGCAGCTGCGGCATCCGGCACTTCCTTCTCTTCGGAGACAAAGGCTGCCGCGGCCTTCTCCGCCGGCTCCTGCATCCTCTGCTCCAGCAGCATCTGTGCCAGGGGCTCCAGTCCCTTTTCCTTCGCCACCGAAGCTCTGGTTTTTCTCTTTTTCTTATAAGGAAGATAGTAATCCTCCACGGCCACCATGGTCTGGGCCGCTTCTATGGCAGCCTTTAATTCCGGAGTCAGGCTTCCCTGTTCCTGGATCGCCGCCAGCACCTGCTGTTTCCGCTCCTCCAGTCCGCGCAGATACCGCAGACGCTCATCCAGATTCCGCAGCACCTCATCGTTCAGAGACCCCGTGACTTCTTTCCGATAACGGGCAATAAAGGGAATGGTATTGCCTTCATCGATCAGTTTCACGGCGGCTTCAGCCTGCGCCGGGCGGATAGACAGTTCCGATGCCAGTTTTTGAATTATATCCATATCATTCCTCCACACGGAGTATATCTTATCTCACAGGACATTCAGCAAGAAATCCAATGAGATAAAAAGCCGTTGTTTCCTGCCGGACCGCAGGCAGACAACGGCTCACTTTCTTTACTAACTTAATTTTTTCACAAATCCGGCCGATGTCATCAGACCTGCACACGGATGCTGTGAATCACATCGAGGGAAGCAGCTGCCTTATTGAACTCCGACTCCGGCATCGTCTGTGTGAGATAGCCCACCTCACCGGGTATGCCGGCATCGATCTTTTCCGCTCCGGCAAACAGAGCTTCTGCTTTTTCGGCATCTTCACATTTCACGCGCAGCAGGAACTGCCGGCAGGCACCGCCGATATCCGAGAGAGGCTGCTTTTCTTCCTCCCAGCCCTCATAGATGGTGATCCCCGGATTCTTTACGATATCCACGACATCCCCCACCACGGCACTGGCAGTCGCATCTTTACCGGCGCCCCGGCCATAGAACATCACATCGTCAACCATATTGCCATGAACCATGATGCCGTTAAATACATCGTTGACCATGTACAGAGGTTTCTCCGGTTTTACCAGGAAAGGAGCTACGATGGCATAGACCTTGTCGTCCAGCTTCCATCCATCCGCCAGGAGCTTGATCGCCCATCCGAGTTTATTGGCATAGGCAAAATCCCTGGTGGTGATCTTCGTGATACCTTCGGTATGAATGTCCTCGAAATCCACCCGGCGTCCCAGTACCAGGGACATGAGAATGGCGATCTTGCGGCAGGCGTCATAGCCCTCGATATCCGCTTCCGGTTTTCTCTCGGCGAAGCCGTTATCCTGAGCTTCTTTCAGCGCCGCGTCAAAATCCGTGCCTTCCTGGTTCATCTTTGTCAGAATATAGTTGGTGGTTCCATTCAGGATACCGTTCACTTCCTGGATGTCATCGGCTGTCAGGCAGGAAAGGAGCGGACGGATGATCGGGATACCGCCGCCGACGCTGGCTTCGAACAGGAAGCTGACATGATTCTCGCGGGCCGTCGCCAGGAGCTCGGATCCCTTCTTTGCCACCAGTTCTTTGTTGGAAGTGGCCACACTCTTTCCGGCTTCCAGGGCCTTCTTCACGAAGGTGAAGGCGGGCTCGATTCCTCCCATGGTCTCTACAACCACGGTTACTTCCGGATCATTCAGAATCGTATCAACATCATGGATCAGAACCTTTTCCACCGGATGGCCGGGGAATTCACGGATATCCAGGACGTATTTTACCGTAATCTCTTCTCCGGAAGTCTTTTTCAGAATCTCCCGGTTGGTATTTACCACATCAAAGACACCGGACCCAATGGTACCGAATCCCATTACTGCTATTTTTGCCATATGTATTTTCCCCTTTCGTTCGCCATTACGCCTCCGCCGGCTTATTTTTGCCCAGGCTAAGCCACTTCAGATACCCGTTAATAAACAGGTCAATATTTCCATCCAGCACACTGCTGACATTTCCGGTTTCCACATCCGTACGCAGATCCTTCACCATGGTATAGGGCTGCAGTACATAAGACCGAATCTGCCGCCCCCAGCCGATCTCTGACTGCTCACCGCGGATATCGGAAGCCTTCGCCGCATTCTCCTGCTGTTTCAGGATAAACAGCTTTGCTTTCAGCATCTGCATAGCTTTATCCTTATTCTGATGCTGAGATCTTTCATTCTGGCACTGAACCACGATACCCGTAGGGAAGTGGGTAATCCGGATGGCCGACGAGGTCTTATTGATATGCTGACCGCCGGCACCGCTCGAACGATAGGTATCGATCCGGATATCGTCATCCTTGATCTCCACATCCAGGTCTTCCTCGATATCCGGCATCACATCACAGGATACAAAGGAGGTCTGCCGTTTTCCTGCGGCATTAAAAGGAGAGATCCGTACCAGACGGTGTACTCCATGTTCTGATTTCAGGTAGCCATAGGCATTTTCACCATTGATCTGCAGTGTTACGGATTTGATACCCGCTTCATCTCCGTCCAGATAGTCCAGAGTTTCCACGGAATATCCCTTTTTATCCGCCCAGCGGAGGTACATACGGTACAGCATGCCGGCCCAGTCGCAGGATTCCGTACCGCCCGCGCCGGCGTGAATCGTAAGAATCGCATTGCTGCGGTCATACTGTCCGGACAACAGGGTAGTGATCCTGAGATCTTCCAGCTTTTCCGTGAAATGCTGCAGCTCTTCTTCAATCTCCGGAAGAAGAGACTCGTCGTTCTCCTCATAGGCCATATCAATCAGAACCTGAATATCATCATGGGTGTTCATAAGCTCGCGGACTCCGTCCACTGTGCTCTTCAGATTTTTAAGCTCCTGCATAATGCGGGCTGCTTTATCTGCGTCATCCCAGAAGGTAGGTTCCTCCATGTTTTTTTCCAGCTCGGCTATTCTGTTTTCTTTGCCGGCCAGGTCAAAGTGAATCCCTCACTTCAATTAATGGCTGCTCGGTGGCCGCCAGATCCTGTTTATACTGATCCAGTTCTACCATTAATATCACCTCTTTCCTGTGATCTGTAATATTTAAAATCTGGATTGCTCCGTAAATAGAAATCGTTTATTCTTTATTTTCTGCCGTGACAGTTCTTATATTTCTTGCCGGAACCGCAGGGGCAGGGGTCGTTCGGATAAATCTTCTTTGTCTCACGACGCTTCGGCGCTCTGGCTACGGTATCGTCCCGGTTCGTTCCGGTGGCATGAGCGACTTCTTCTCTCTCCACCTTCTGCTCGATCCGGATATGCATCAGAAGTTTGACCGTATCTTCCTTAACGGCAGCGGTCATCTCATCGAACATATCATATCCGATCATCTTGTATTCTACCAGAGGATCTCTCTGACCATAGGCCTGAAGTCCGATACCTTCCCGCAGCTGATCCATATCATCGATATGGGCCATCCACTTCTGGTCGATCACACGGAGAAGAACGACACGCTCAATCTCACGGATCTGCTCCGGATCCGGGAACTCCGCTTCCTTGCGCTCATAGAGCCGGATGGCTTCGGTCTTGAGCATCTGCTTCATATCATTCTTGCGGAAGCTCTTCTTCTGTTCATCGGTCAGTAGGATGGGTCCCATCGGGAAGATGGGCTGTACCAGCTGATTGAACTCATTCATATCCCATTCTGCGGGAGAGAGGTCATCCGACAGACACTGATCTACGATGCTCTCGGCGATATCATTGATCATGTTGATGATCACACCACGCATGTTCTCACCGTTCAGTACACGGCGGCGCTCTGCGTAGATGATCTCACGCTGTTCATTCATTACCTGGTCATATTCCAGCACGTTCTTACGAATACCGAAGTTGTTGCCCTCGATCTTCTTCTGGGCTCTCTCGATGGCATCCGAAAGCATCTTGTGCTCGATCTGCTCATCTTCCGGCACATTCAGAGAGTTGAACATGTTCTGAACTCTCTCTCCGCCGAACAGGCGCATCAGGTCGTCCTCCAGGGAGATGAAGAAACGGGATTCGCCCGGGTCGCCCTGACGTCCGGAACGTCCACGCAGCTGATTATCGATACGTCTGGACTCATGGCGCTCGGTTCCGATGACCTTCAGGCCACCCACTGCCCGGCTCTCGTCGTCCAGCTTGATATCGGTACCACGGCCGGCCATGTTGGTGGCGATGGTAACCGCTCCGTGCACACCTGCATCGGCAATGATCTGCGCCTCCAGTTCATGGAACTTGGCGTTCAGTACATTGTGGGGGATACCGCGGCGCTTCAGCAGAGCCGACAGTTCCTCGGATGCCTCGATGGTAATGGTACCCACCAGCACCGGCTGTCCTTTCTCATGGGCTGCCGCGATCTCATTCACGATGGCATTCAGTTTGCCGCGGCGTGTCTTATAGACCGCATCCTGCAGATCTTTACGGATGACCGGTTTGTTGGTCGGAATCTCCACAACGTCCATTCCGTAAATATCACGGAACTCCTTCTCCTCCGTCATGGCGGTACCGGTCATACCGGCTTTCTTTTCAAATTTATTAAAGAAGTTCTGGAAGGTGATCGTCGCCAGGGTGCGGCTCTCACGTTTCACCTTCACGTGCTCCTTCGCCTCGATGGCCTGATGCAGACCGTCGCTGTAACGACGACCGGGCATGATACGGCCGGTGAACTCATCTACGATCAGAACCTCATCGTCCTTCACCACGTAGTCCTTATCACGGAACATCAGGTTATTCGCCCGCAGGGCCAGGATGATGTTGTGCTGAATCTCCAGATTCTCCGGATCCGCCAGGTTCTCGATCTTGAAGAACTGCTCTACCTTGCGGACACCTTCTTCGGTCAGGTTGAGCTGTTTGTCCTTCTCATTTACAACGAAGTCTCCCGTCTCCTGCACTTCCGTGCCCATCATGGCATCCATCTTGGTGAGCTCTGTCGCTTCACCCCGGGTCATCCTCTTTGCCAGGTAATCGCATACTTCATAGAGCTTGGTGGATTTGCCGCTCTGACCGGAAATGATCAGAGGAGTTCTGGCTTCATCGATCAGAACCGAGTCAACCTCATCGACGATGGCATAGTGCAGATCTCTCAGAACCAGCTGTTCCTTGTAGATCACCATGTTATCACGAAGGTAGTCAAATCCCAGTTCATTATTGGTAACATAGGTAATATCGCAGTTATACGCTTCCCGGCGCTCTTCCGGCGTCATACTGTTCAGCACCACGCCGACGGTCAGTCCCAGGAAACGATGAATGGAACCCATCCACTCAGAGTCACGTTTTGCCAGGTAATCATTTACGGTAACAATATGAACACCTTTTCCGTCCAGGGCATTCAAAAAGGCCGGCAGAGTAGCTACCAACGTCTTACCTTCACCGGTCTTCATCTCAGCGATACGTCCCTGGTGAAGAATGATACCACCCATGATCTGAACCGGATAATGTTCCATATGAAGGACACGGCGGGCACCTTCCCGCACCAGAGCAAAGGCCTCGGGCAGCAGATCGTCCAGAGACTCTCCGTCTGCGCGGCGCTGCTTCAGCTCTTTGGTCTTTTCCCGGAGCTGTTCATCCGAGCAGGCCATCAGGCCGTCCCGGTATCCTTCAATTTTTTTAACGGTGGGCTCCAGATTCTTACAGATCCTGGAGCTTTTCGTTCCAAACAACAATTGGACAAGATCCATATACGTTAATCTCCTATTAATTATACACACATCTGGCATCTTCGCTGCACATTTATCCCCGGGATAAGTGCCTATCTGCGGATTCCAGATCATCTATTGTATTGTAGCATCTTCCAATCTTCAATGCAACTCCCATTATT
>CAMOYN010000070.1 GCA_946630035.1 uncultured Lachnospiraceae bacterium | reverse complement strand
ACAGGGAAAATGTCTCTTCCAGAGAATGTTCTCCGTTCTCCATATCCGACAGCAGACGATCCAGTGCTTCATAGGCCTGCTCCATCGAAAGCTGCTCCAGCTCTTTATCCATATGAATTCAAATCCTTTCTGCTGCCGGTAACGGAAGCCGTTACGCTGCCGTCCCGCAGGGTAATTTCCCATCGGTCTCCGATCTGCACATTCTGCACCGACCGCACCGGCCGGCCGGATTCGTCCGTGACAAAGGCATATCCGCTCTGCATCCTGGCCAGCGGAGAGAGAGCTTCCAGCCGGGAGGATGCCAGCGCCAGTTTCTGCTTTCGGTCGGAAACCGTAGACTGCATGATTTCCTCCAGGCGGTTTTCCCTGGCCAGCACTCCCTGGCGCAGATTGTCCAGATAATAGCGGGGTGTCTGCCGCTTCAGCCGTTCGCTCAGTGCCATCAGCCGGAAGCGGTCCTGCCGGAGATGACTGTCCATCTGCTTTTTCAGCCGGTATTCCGAGACCCGCAGTTCTTCCTCCAGACTGCGGACATCAAAAACTGCCAGTTCGGCGGCGGCGGAGGGCGTCGGTGCTCTCAGATCCGCCACATAGTCGGCGATGGTCGTATCGGTCTCATGTCCCACGGCGGAAATCACCGGTGTCCGGCAGTCAAAGATGGCCCGGGCTACCGCTTCTTCATTGAAGGCCCACAGGTCTTCGATGGAACCACCGCCGCGGCCCACGATCAGACAGTCCAGATGCATCGCATCCAGCGTCTCGATCCCACGGATTATGCTGGGCACCGCATATTCTCCCTGAACAATGGCCGGGTAGAGGATCAGCTGTACATAGGGATTCCTCCGATGGGTAATATTTACTATATCACGAATCGCGGCTCCTGTGGAGGCGGTCACGATCCCGATCTTCTGTGCGAAACGGGGGATCGGCTGCTTGTACTCCGGGGCAAACATCCCCATCTCCGCCAGCCGGTTCTTCAGTTCCTCCATCCGCAGATACAGATCGCCCATGCCATCCAGCCGGATCTGCTTCGCATACAGCTGGTAAGAGCCGCTCCGCTCATAGACGGAAATGCTGCCGCTTACCATCACCTGCTGTCCTTCTTTTAATGTAAAACGAAGGCCGGGACGATTCCCGGCAAACATGACAGCAGCCAGAGTACCTGTCCCGTCCTTCAAAGTAAAATAAATATGGCCGGATGTATGATATTTACAGTTAGAGACTTCTCCCCGCACCGTAATCTGGCGCAGGGCAAAGTCTCTTGCAAACAGGTTTTTAATATAGGTGTTCACCTGTGACACGGTAAACACATCGAGGGCTGGTGCCATCACGATTCACCGCACTCCTTTGACAGTTTTCCCAGAATCGCATTGACAAACGCCGGGGATTCATCCCCGCCGAAGGTTTTGGAAAGCTCCACGGCTTCGTTGATGGCAACCCGCAGGGGCACATCTTCGTCACGGCTCATCTCATAGTAAGCCAGCCGCAGCAGGGAGAGTTCCACTTTTCCCATGCGGTTGGTTTTCCATCCCTCAGAAACCCGGTTAATGGCCTGATCCAGTTCAGGAATGCATGCCTCAATGGCCGAGGCCTTCTCCTCCAGCTCCTTCAGTTCTTCCGGACTGGCTTCTTCCAGATCTTCGCGATATCTGGCACATTGCTCTGCATATTCTTCGGAATTGTAAAATTCTCTGAGGAACAGTTCTTTAAATAAATGCTCCCGGATCTCTCTTCTCGTCATGAAATATCACCCTTAATCCACGATCACACCGGCGATCTTGATATGAACACTCTTAACCGTATATCCGATCATACTCTCAATGGCGGACTTGACCCGTTCCTGAACCGCTGCCGAAGTATCCGGAATATTGTGTCCGAAATGGATGTTCAGCGACAGATACACTGTCACTTCCTTATCGCCCACATCGACTTTCACACCCTTTTTCAGAGAGTTTCCGCCGATTTTTGCCATCAGTTCCTTTGTGATGTTTCCTGCCATGGAGTAGACACCATCCACTTCCATCGCCGCCAGACCGGCCACCATGGCGATCACTTCATCGTCAATCACAATCTGTCCGACCTGGTCCATATCCTGAATAATGTGCGTGCTCCTGGTTTCTACTTCCTGTGCTGCCGCCATAAAACTATCCTCCTGTTATTATCCGAATGTCACAATCTGCGTTACCGGCTGTGCAGGCTCGATCTTCTCTGCATACAGTACCGGTCCCTCTTCCCCGTACTCTTTGACATACTCCTTCTTTACGGAAGCCGTCAGTGTGACCCACTGTTTGTCTTTCCAGGATGCCGCTTCCGGAGAATGGCACAGATAACCCAGAAATACCATATCCGCTTCACAGCAGGTCATGGCCATCCGTCCGGGAACAAAGCAGTCCGCCGGCATCCGTTTCTGTTTATGAATCATACAGGTAAAACGGATCTTTTTCCCTTCGTAACGCTCCGGGGTCTCCGAGGCATCCAGGAACCAGATTCCATAATCCTGATTTTTGATTTCGATGACCGGGGCATTGAGATCGTAGGGGAGATCCTCCTCGATAAAAGCATCCAACTCTCCCTCGTCGTTCTCAAAAACCACATCCGCGGCCGGATTCACCGACCGGAAAATCCGTTTGATCCTGGGCAGATCCATATCGGTGCTGCTCCGGTTGACGATAATCACCTCAGAATTTCTGGCATTATTGCCAAATACCGAACGCATGTTATTGAAATACGTATCAAAAGTGGACCCGTCCACCATCATCAGCTGCTGATGAAGGAACCATCCCTCCGGCAGCTGAAGATCCCGGGGATCCCAGATACCATTATACTCGATAATCACACGCTCTGCCTTATGTTTTTCCAGTAAGGACTGCATGTGAATCGGAGTCAGTTCTGACTGGTCCTCGATTATTTCGGGGAAGGTGCGGTTCCATGCCAGCATGTCCGCATCGTACTCTTCCATCCCCTCTTCGCAGATCAGGAGAAGGGTATTCCCCTCAATCTGAAAGTAATCTTCCGCAATCGTTCCGTTTAAAAAAGTGGTCTTTCCGCTCTCCAGAAAACCTGTGATCAGAAATACCGGTATCTCCTGTTTTGCCACCGTATCACTCCTTCGTACCGAACAGAGCCGCCAGCTTATCCGTGTGGATATCCGCACCGATCACGCAGATCTTGCCGGTCACTTCGGCGCTGCCTTCCCGGATCTCCTGTTCGCCGGGAACCATATCAAAATGAAGCCAGGTCTTTCCGTCGGAGCAGGCTACCATGCCCTTGGCTCTCAGCACATTGCCATAAGCTTCGCTGTCCTCCAGGGCCGTCAGGATATCTCCCAGCTCGGCCGCCGTGAAGCTGCGGGGAGTCTCAAAGCCCCAGCTGGTAAATACATCATCTGCATGATGGTGGTGATGATGATGGTGATCATGCTCATCGTGGTCATGATGATGGTGGTGATGCTCGTGTTCCTCCTCATCCTCGTCGTCATGGTGATGGTGGTGATGCTCGTGCTCCTCCTCATCCTCGTCGTCATGATGATGATGGTGGTGATGCTCGTGTTCCTCCTCATCCTCATGGTCATGGTGATGGTGGTGATGCTCATGCTCGTGCTCCGCTTCCTCCTCGTGGAAACGGTCAATCATCTCCTGCAGCATGGCGTCATGAGGGCATCCGCCGGCCTCCATCGCATCCAGAATCTGTTCACCGGAGAGCTGTTCCCAGCTGGTGGTGATAATCGTCGCATCCGGATTCTTTTCACGAATCAGCGCGATCGCCTCTTCCACTTTTTCCGGCTTGCAGATGCCGGTGCGGCTCAGAACGATCGTCGCAGCACTTTCAATCTGATTATTGAAGAACTCACCGAAGTTCTTCATGTACATCTTGCACTTCTGGACATCCACTACGGTGATGGCGCTTCCCAGTTCTACATCCTCGCCGGCGGTTGCCTTCTGGACAGCCACGATGACATCGGAGAGTTTGCCCACACCGGAGGGCTCTATGATAATGCGGTCCGGATGATAGGTGTGGATCACTTCTTCCAGAGCGGTTCCGAAGTCTCCTACCAGAGAGCAGCAGATGCATCCGGAATTCATCTCACGGATCTCCACACCGGCTTCCTTCAGGAAGCCGCCATCGATACCGATCTCACCAAATTCATTTTCAATCAGAACTACCTGCTCTTCTTTCAGAGCTTCCTGCAGCAGCTTTTTAATTAATGTAGTCTTTCCGGCGCCAAGAAAACCGGAAATCACATCTACCTTTGTCATGATATACCCCTTCTTTCAAAATCCGATCTGCCGGAGTCCTCTGCCGGTCCGGCAGAGATTCCCTTAAATGATATGAATTCTAAAAAGTTACTTTATCATATAAACTCTAAAAAGTAAAGCATGTACCGTCCTGTGAATTACTTAAGAGCTATGTAACTGCTACTTATGGTAGGGCTCGTTGCGGGAGATCCGGAAGGCGCGGTAGATCTGCTCCAGGAGGATCACCCGCATCAGCTGATGGGGAAAGGTCATCCGGGAGAAACTGAGTTTCCAGTCGGCGCGCCGCAGTACTTCCCGGGACAGACCGAGAGATCCTCCGATCACAAACATCAGATGCCCGTTTCCCTGGACGGCCAGCTGATCCATCCGACGGGAAAGCTGCACCGAATCCGGCGCTTCTCCGTCAATGGCCAGAGCGATACAGTAGGCCTCTTTTCGGATGTACCTAAGCAGGCGCTCTCCTTCTATCTCGCGGATCTGCTCTTCCTGTTTCTCTGAGGCGCCGTCCGGCGTCTTTTCATCCGCCACCTCAATGATCTGGACATCGGCATATCGGCCCAGTCTCTTGCAATATTCATCGATTGCCATGGTCCAGTACTTCTCTTTACATTTTCCCACGGCCAGTATGGTTATCTTCATAAATCGTATTTCCTGAAATTTTAATAGTTCTAATGTTGTATAACGGGAAAGAATCTTATATACTGTATACTAACAGGATAAAAATATGTCCGGTAAAAAAAGAGAGGAGGGAGAATCATGCCGTACTGGGATATGATGGGAAGAGCACTGATTGCGGAAGAGCCAAAAGAACAGGCTGACCGCATCGCTGATTTTCTTACCTTTTCCGGCCTGGATGCGACCGTCGCCGTCTCGTCCAACAGCGAGCTGTATACGGTAACCGTCCCCTCTTCCCAGGAATATACCGCGGCGAAGCTGATTCTCGAGCAGATGGAGGAGGAGAACCGGAAAGACCCGGAGAAAGAAGTGGCGAATTACCGGGAAAGCTGTCTTCAGTCGGCTCCCCGTTTTGTGCCCTCGGAAGAGAAATTCCGTACCTCTACCAACTCTTCCCTCATTTTCCTCTGCGCCGGTTTTATCGTGTTTGCCATGGCACTGATCCACTATTTTCTGATTGTCTACCGTCAGCAGACCGGGCGGATCAGTGACTGTGTCATGGAACTGATTCTCGGTTTTGTCTTCATTCTCTTTGGCATTTCCACCCATCAGAAGGTCCGGATGCTTAAGACCCAGATCATGGAAGAGAATGCCTTTACCGATCAGATCATCCGATGGTATACCACGGCCTATTCCGCAGAGCACCTGGATAAATGTATCGAGGCGGCGGCCGACCGGCAGGATCTCTCGGATGAAGAGCGTTTTTCTCTGCGCCGGGATCTGATCCGGGACTACATCCTGCGGGAATACAATATCTCCGATACCGCCTATCTGGATTATGTCACCGACACCATCTACAAGCGACTGTATTTTCCCAACGGAGTGGCCTTTCACTAGACTTCTCACGCAGGCTTTTTATGACAACAGCGGCAGGTTTCGCCGCTGTTGTTTTTCATTATCTCTTTTTTATGATCTCTTTTTTATGACCGGTTGTGATAATCGGCTTTTGCTTCCTTTACTTTTTCCAGGAAGTCATCCACGACCGCGTCTCCCAGGTCCTCCCGGAGCATCTCCAGTACGATGGGCTGACCGCGTTCGATAATCGCCTCTTTGATATCCGGCGCAGCATCGTACACCTCGATACCTTCCTCCCGCAGATTCCTCAGCATTTTTTCATTTTCCGCCGGCTGCTGCTCCACCAGTTCACGGCCCATCTCATCGAAGAATCTCTGCAGCAACTCCTTGTCCTCTTCCGACAGGGCTTCGTACTGCTCTTCATTCATGAGATAATTGCTGATCATCAGTACATGATTGGTAAGGATCACATTATTCTGTACATCGGAAAATCTGGCAGACACCATATATCCCACCGGGTTTTCCTGTCCCTGCAGGAGGTTCTGCTGAATGGCCATGCGGAACTCATTGAAATTCATGGAGAACACCGAGGCTCCCATGGCCTGCCAGAATGCAATGTGATATTTGTTTTCCATCGTCCGGAGTTTAAATCCCTTCAGATCATCCATGGACCGGACGGGGGTGTTGGATGTCATAATACGAAAGTCGAAAGCGCTGCTGGAGAGCAGGCGGATCCCCTTCTTATGGTAATAAGACTGCAGGGTGTCCTTATAGTAATTTTCGATGAAATAGTTGTATTCTCCGGTACTGTCAAACATACCCGGTACATCCAGCAGGGCCGCTTCCGGTACCGCCGAGATCTGATAGGAGGGAACAGAATTGATAATGCAGAGAGTACCCTCTTTCACCCCTTCAATAATCTCCAGGTCATTTCCCAGGCTTCCGTTGAAATAACCGTTCATGACGATTCTGCCGTCGGACCACTCCAGAAGTTTCTGACAATAGGTATCCCAGAGATTTCCCCGAAGAATCTGTCCCCAGTTCCCGCTGGTAGCCATGGAGAGGTAGAGTTTTTCCCCTCCCTCTTCGGATACCTGACTCGTCTCAGGGACCTGGGACGGAGCCGTTTTTTCCCGGCTCCCCTGACAGGAACTAAGCATTGCCGTCAGGAGCAGAACTCCGACCGCCGCAAAAAATTTACGCCGTCTCATCTTTCTACTCCTCCTGATCCAAAGATTTTAATGAATGCATAAACTGATCCCGGTACTGTCCCGGAGCCATACCCGTATGTTTTTTAAACACCCGGCTGAAACTCTGGGCCGAATTGAATCCGCATTTGTAACCGATCTCGGATACACTCTGAGTCGTCTGTTCCAGGAACTGTCTGGCCTGTGCGACACGGTAGGAACTCAGATAGGAGGAAAAACCTCCTTTGTTGACTTCCGCAAAAATCCCACTCAGGTAAGGTGCCGAGATTCCCACCGCTTCACTGACTTCATTCAGTGATAGATTGCCGTCGGAATAATGAACCCCGATATATTCCTTGGCGGTCTCCACATATTTGTACCGGTTTTTCCGGCTGTTGCTGTGGATGGCCTTTATCATCACCGTAAACATCTCTCGGATCACTCCGTGGATTCTCTCCGTATCGGAACTGCCCGTCACATTGTTCATGGTTTTTCCGAGATTCATCTCCTGGATCTCTTCCGGGGTGATATGGGTGCTGATCATCTTTTCCACCAGGATATCTGAGATCAGTTCCAGATACGCGTTCCGGTTTTCCTCGGTGCACTCGCACAATTCATTGACCAGAGAATCGGAAGCCCGTAGGGCATCCTCCAGACGGTCTTTCTCCGCACACTCTGCCAGGTACTGGCCTCTCTCAGAGAAGTATTTCCGGTCATAGTCATCCGAACGGACCGGTGCTTCCGCCGGAACGGCGTCCGGAGCATCCTCCAGATAACACAGGTATTCCACCTCTTCTACCGCTTCCTGATAGGAGAAACGCAGGGAAGAGATGTCATTGTATACCTTGCCTTTTCCGAACTGAACCCCATAGGGAAGGCGCTCGGCATTTTCGGTAATGGTCTCTATCATCTGTCCCACCTGGGTCTTCATCTGAATCACCGAAGACTCTTCCGGGAAGCATAATAAGACTGCCAGATGTTCCGAATCGACGAAGAAATGTACCTGAAGGAATCCGGAGACGTCCTGCTCATCCAGCATCGCCAGAAGGCTCCGCTGGTACATACCCTCTTCCACGGAGGAGCGTTTGCGGTCCTGATCCCCGCGGATCTTTCCGGCCAGCGCCATATAGCGGCCATTCATATAATCGGCCAGGCCGATTCCTTCCATCGTGGTACGGATGTGATCCTTGCTGACCGCCGTCCCCATCAGGATGCTGCGGAACAGCTGGCTTAAAAGATCCTGGGATATGGTTGCCAGCAGTTCCCTGTGCTGCAGATTCTCTCCCAGAGTGTTCTGAAATTCCTCTTCCAGAAATTCCAGCTCGTCTTTTCCTCTGCGGTTAACTGCCGCGCTGAGTCCTTCTCTCTGTCCCGCCGTGATCTGCATCAGACGGTTGATCGGCTTATAGATGGTGCGGGAAATATAGAGGGAATAGAATTCCGAAAAAACCGCATAGATTAACAGGAAGGGCAGCAAAGTCCATATGACCACCAGAGGTCGGACCCGGTCCGCTCCCGGCACGATGCGAATCCCGTAGGTAAGATCATATCGCGGGGAGTTCTGAAAAATATAGTCCTCTCTGGAGCCGCTGGTCGCGGTATCCAGATTCAGATAATCGCCGGATGCAATAACCGAAGCCGCTTCTTCTCCCCAGTCTCCCTCCGCCATAACTATCTCCTGGTTCTCATCCATAAGAAGGTACCCGACCGCCGGTTCGGAGTGATCGGCCAGCAGATGCTGGTTCAGTTGTTCCAGATCCACCTGCATAAAAAGGGCACCGATAAAATTAGGCACGCAAAAATCCGTAACCACATATAAGGCATCCTCATGGTGCAGAATGGTGGTAACGCTCTCCTCTCCGGGAATCCGGGATGTCTCCCGTTTTTTAAGATAGGCTTCCACTATATCACGGCGGGAAGAGTCCTCCAGAGGCAGATAATTCCCCAGAGAACTATAGACATCCTGGGAAGTGGGAAGATACAGAAAGGCCGTCTTGATCATCTCATTCTGTTCCTGGCAGGTTCTGAGAGTCGCCACCACCCGATAACTGATGTCACTGTTTTTCAGGGCCGCATTCACCATCAGGGATATCGTGTCCTTCGAACGAAGCAACTGTTTATTGCTTCTTTCCATCCCCTCAAACTGACCGTCAATATATACAGAGGCCTGTTTCAACTGATCCGAGTGCAGTTCACGGAAACGCTGCTTCTGACTTCGGGTCACTATACTCTGAACAAAAAAGAACATGGCCACGACCGTGATCAGCGATAAAAGGGACAACATGGCGAGGGTTTTGGAAAATAAACTCCCCCTCGTATGCCATCTGATTTTTTTCTCCATAGATTCAGGCCACCCCCATCAGGAACACCAAAGCAGTAATCAGAACCGAACTGATGATAAAAGAACAGGAAGTGATAAAGCTGCAGAGTCCCACATTTCCTTTAACATTTTCAGTGAAAATCGAAGCCAGACTGGTCACCGGTGCAAAAGCAATCAGCACCAGAACCTGCCTTACCAGCAGATCAAAGGGCGTCAGGAAATAGAACACCAGGGCCGCCGCCGCTCCGAACAGATATCGTCTGGCCAGTGCAAAAGCAGCCGCATGAATATATTCTTTTTCAAACTGGAATTCAAACATCAGTCCGATCATAAACATCGAGACAAAGGCGTTGGCATTTCCCGTAAGTCCTGCGATCTGCGCCACCGGATCCGGAACTCTCACTCCCAGAATCATCAGTAAAATCATCACCATATATACCAGGAAGGGAGGGGAGGAAGCCATCTTCCGGCCGATATCCGCCAGCGTTGTCTTCTTTCCGTCCACATTCACTGCCGTCGTAGCTCCGATATAATGACCTCCGGTACACATGGGCGAATTACCGGCATCGAACAGAGCTGTCACGGCCACACCGGCACTTCCCATAAACTGCTGAGCAAAGGGGATCAGAAAGTTACCCATATTGAAACCGGTCACACAAAACATATCCATACAGCGAAGCCGCTTATCCTGAATACGGGAAGAAGTAAAGAACGCGTAGGCAAACTGAATCAGGTTCACGACAAAAGCCAGCGCCGTCACTCCCAGCAGAGTCCGGTCCAGTTCCATGGTCGCAAAGGAAGATACAACCGCACAGGGAAGGGTGATGTTAATTGCAATTTTAGCCATAATACGGTAGTCCAGCGGACCGAAAAAACCAGCTTTTTTCAGAATGTATCCGACGACGACCGGGATCAGCATGGCCGCCAGCTTTATAAATATCGTCTGCATCCGTTTTCTCTTCTTTCTTTTTAGATTCAAGTATCTCTGAAAGAGATAAATTCCAAAAGATTATAACATAATTTTCTGCTTTATTCCAGTAAAAAAGATCTTACTCCCCCGCTATCTCTATAAAAGGCACAAAAAGAAAGGCTCCGCATTTCCGAAGAAATGCGGAGCCCGTTATAATGATTGTAGATTCAGGTAAATCCGATATTATTCAGCCAGAGCGTTGGTCAGCAGAGTAGCCAGGCCGTTGGTCTGAGTATCGATATCTTCATAAACCTTCTTAACACCATCCAGAGCCAGTACTTCATCATAGAAGCTGGGTTCGTACTCGATGATGGTCATGCCGCCATCTTCCAGAGCTTTCTTGTTGGTAGCATCGATCTCTTCCAGCTGAGGACGCATGTAATCGATAGCTTCGGCAACTGCCTGCTCCAGAGCAGCCTGATATGCGGGATCCAGAGCATCATAAGCATCTTTGCTGATGCAGATCTGGTTGCAGTACAGGATGTGGTTGGTCAGAGCCAGATATTTCTGAACTTCGTTCAGGTTAGCACCAACGCAGGTATCTGCAGCATTTTCCTGAGCGTCGATCATCTTGTTCTGCAGAGATACATAAACTTCGGCCCATGCCAGAGGAGTGGGCTGAGCACCGATAGCCGTCCAGAAAGCCATGTGGTTTGCATTCTCCATGGTACGGATCTGCAGGCCCTTGAAGGAAGCCAGGTCTTTCAGCTCGGTGTTGGAAGTGGTAAGACGATAGGTAGCGTTCTGCAGGAAGCCCAGCAGATGCAGGCCCTGTGCCTCATAAGCGGCTGCCAGAGCGGTGTGGAACTCGTTGTCACCGTTCAGAACGGAGTCGATCTTATCGCCATCGTATTTTGCGAAGGACATGGGCAGATCGAATACAGCCATCTCAGGGATGAAGGAAACGATGGGAGCTGTCTGGCAGACAACCAGCTGGATGTCGTTGCTCTGCGTCTGACGGATCAGGTCAGCGTCGCCGCCCAGATCGCCGTTGGGATGATAGTCGATG
>CAMOYN010000069.1 GCA_946630035.1 uncultured Lachnospiraceae bacterium | reverse complement strand
TCGCGGCGATGAATCCCTGCCGCTGTGGTTATTATCCGGATCGCTCGAGATGTCATTGCAGTACCCTGGAGGTTCACCGATACCTGTCCCGGATCAGCCGCCCCTTGCTGGACCGGATGGATATCTGCGCCGAGGCTCCTTCGGTATCCTTCGCGGAACTGTCTTCCCGGGAAGAATCCGAGTCCTCCCTGTCCATCCGCAAACGGGTGAGCCGTGTACAGCGGGTGCAGCGGGCCCGGTTTCAGGGGACGGGGATTTTCTTCAATTCCCAGATGCAGGGAAAACATCTGGCGGAGTACTGCCGGCTGGGAACGGAAGAAGAGCATCTTCTGCAGCAGATGTTTGACAGACAGCAGCTCAGTGCCCGGGCCTATCATCGCCTGCTGAAGGTGGCCCGGACCATCGCGGATCTGGAGGAAGAACCGGAGATCCGTGCCCCTCATATCCTGGAGGCGGTCAGTTACCGCAGCCTGGAAGCGAAGTACTGGGGGTGATGACTGTGACAGAGATACAGTGCATTTACCTCATGAACCGCATGCAGAAACTGGGACCGGTGACTTATGACCGTCTTCTGGCGAGATACGGAACCGCGAGAAGAGCCTGGCGCCAGAAAAATCCTCCCCTCACGGAGGAACAGCTCAAGGAGTGGGAAGCCTTCCATGAAGAGGCGAAGGAGTTCGCGCTGCTTAAGGAGATGGAAAATCTGAAGGACTGGGGGTGTCGCTTTCTGGGCCGGGAGGATCCGGAATTCCCGGACCGTCTTCTGGATATCTATGACTGCCCGATCGGGATCTATGTGCTGGGAAATCTTCCCCCGGAAGATCAGGCTTCCGCCGGTATCATAGGTGCAAGAAAATGCTCAGAATATGGAATCAGCGCCGCCGCTTCTCTGGGAAAGAAGATGGCGGAATACGGGATCGCCGTCGTCAGCGGAATGGCGATGGGAATTGATTCCTGCAGCCAGTGGAACGCCCTGGAAGCCGGAGGCTATTCGCTGGCCGTTCTGGGAAGCGGAATCGACGTCTGTTATCCCTCCTCTTCCATGCCACTGTACGAGAGACTGAAGGTGAGCGGCGGGATAATATCGGAGTACGGGCCGGGAGACCCGGGACTGCCATTTCATTTTCCACTCCGGAACCGTCTGATCAGTGCTCTCTCGGATGTAATTCTGGTACTGGAGGCGAGAGAGCGGAGCGGCACGATGATCACCGTGGATCAGGCTCTGGAACAGGGGAAGGATGTGCTGGCCCTGCCGGGACGCATCCATGATCCTCTGAGCCGCGGCTGCAACCGGCTGATCGCCCAGGGAGCCGGCATCCTGACAGGCACAGAGGATGTGCTGCGGGTGCTGGGTTTCGAAGAAGAGAAGAAAGAGAAGAAAAAAGAGAAGAAAGAAAAAACCGTGAAGGTGCTGCGGATGCCGGAAAAACAGGAAGAACCCGTAAGTACGCGGCAGCCGGAACGACAGGAAGAACCCGTAAGTACGCGGCGGCCGGAGGATCCGCCGGAACTCCCGGAGGAGCTTGCGGGTATCCTCGCTGCGATCGGCGACGAGCCGGTCCATCAGGATCAGATCTCCCGTTCCTGCGGGATCCCTCTGATGCAGCTGTTCCCCCTGCTCTGGGAACTGGAGAAGAGAGGGCTGATCCGGAGATGTTCCTCCGGAACCTATATACGAAGCATCTTCTGAGGCGGAAGGATCCGACCCTATTATCTTTGCTTTCCCGGATAAAAATGGTTGCATCCTCAGGAAAAATGATGTATAGTAATTTTCACTTGCGCTTTATTACTTTATGGATATGAGGGAGGAAGTATCGTGGCGCGCAATCTGATTATTGTGGAGTCACCTGCCAAGGTGAAAACCATAAAAAAGTTTTTGGGAACAAACTATGACGTAGAGGCATCCGGCGGGCACGTCAGGGACTTGCCGAAGAGCAAGCTGGGGATCGACGTGGAAGCGGATTTTGAGCCGCATTATATAACCATTCGCGGGAAAGGGGATGTCCTTGCCAATCTTCGCAAAAAGGCGAAAAAGGCGGATAAGATTTATCTCGCAACTGACCCGGACCGGGAAGGAGAAGCGATCGCCTGGCACCTGAGGGAAGCCCTGGGGGCCGATGAAAAGAAGATCTCCCGTATTACCTTCAATGAGATCACCAAGAGCGCGGTAAAGGCCTCGCTGAAAGCACCTCGTGCACTGGATATGGATCTGGTGGATGCCCAGCAGGCGCGAAGGATGCTGGACCGCATGGTGGGCTACAAGATCAGTCCCCTCCTCTGGCAGAAGGTAAAACGAGGGCTCTCGGCGGGACGGGTTCAGTCCGCCGCCCTGGACATGGTTTGTGAGAGGGAAGATGAGATCCGGGCCTTCGTGCCGGAAGAGTACTGGACCCTGGACGCCGAGGTGGCAGTGGAAGGAGAAAAGAAGACTCTGACCATCCAGTACAGCGGGAAGGAAAAACTGACCGACGAACAGACGGTGCAGAAGCTGATGGATCGCCTGTCAGGCTGCGAGTTTGTGATCTCGGATATCCGGAATACGGATAAGACACGGAAACCTCCGCTGCCCTTTACCACCAGTACGATGCAGCAGGAGGCGTCCCGTACGCTGAATTTCTCCACGCAGAAGACCATGCGGATCGCGCAGCAGCTGTATGAAGGCGTAGAGATCCAGGGGAGCGGTACCATCGGCCTGATCACCTATCTGCGTACGGACAGCACACGAATTGCCGCTGAGGCAGATGCCGCCGCGAGAGAATATATCCGGGATACCTACGGGGAAGAGTATGTGGCCGGAGCCAGAACCGAGAAAGCAGCCGGAAATGGGAAGATCCAGGATGCGCATGAAGCCATCCGGCCGACGGATCTGTCCCGGACCCCGGCGGAACTGAAGGACTCCCTCAGCCGGGATCAGCTTCGTCTGTATCAGCTGATCTGGAGGAGATTCGCAGCGAGCCGCATGCAGGATGTAAGATATACCACACTGACCGTCCGCATTCTGGCGGGGGGTGAGGAGTTCCGCTCTTCTGCCAATCTGCAGACCTTTGACGGCTTCCGCCGGGTCTACGATGTGGAAGAAGACAAACTGGAGAAGAAGAGCAGTCTGACAAAGCTGACAAAGGATACCCGGCTTTCCTTCCTGGCCTTTGACCCGAAACAGCATTTTACCCAGCCGCCGGCCCATTACACCGAGGCCAGTCTGGTGCGTGCCATGGAGGAGATCGGGATCGGACGTCCCAGTACCTATGCCCCTACCATCGGAACCTTGTTGGGCCGTCACTATGTGACCAAGGAGAATAAAAACCTGTATGTGACGGAACTGGGTGAGGCCGTCAATGACATCATGCAGAAATATTTCTCCGATGTTGTGGACGAGGGACTGACGGCCCGCATGGAGAGTGCGCTGGACCGCGTAGGAGAAGGGCAGGAAGAATGGAAAAAACCTCTTCGGAGCTATTATCCCCGCCTGATGACCGCCGTGGAGAAAGCCGAAGGGGAACTGGAAAAGGTGACGATCGCCGACGAGGTCAGTGACGAGCTGTGTGAAGTCTGCGGAAGAAACCTGGTGATCAAATATGGTCCCCACGGACGCTTCCTTGCCTGCCCCGGTTTTCCGGAATGCCGCTTCACAAAACCGCTCCTGGAAAAGACCGGGATCCGGTGTCCGAAATGCGGCGGTGAAGTTCTGATTAAAAAAACCCGGAAGGGACGCCGCTACTATGGCTGTGAGAACAGCCCGGAGTGTGATTACATGTCCTGGCAAAAACCGGCAGACAAAGCGACAGAAGAATAATTATTTGACAAATATCGTAATATTTGTTTACCTGAGGGCTTGCTGAGTAAACAGACGGAGGAAAAAACGTCGGTTGCCGCAGGCCCTTTGTCGTTTTTTCAAAAAACGTTGCAAAAAATCAGAAAATGATTGCATTATGGACGAAAATAGTGTAATATATAGTCAGATAGCGGGATTGGTAATAGGAGGTAGGACATGAGCGTTCAACTACTGGACAAGACACGGAAAATTAATAAATTACTCCACAACAATACTTCGAAGGTGTTTGTCTTCAATGATGTATGCCGTGTCCTCAGCGACGTACTGGAATCAAACATTCTGGTAATCAGTAAAAAGGGTAAGATTCTCGGTATCGGAGAGTTTTACTCCGACGATCTGGAGATGGGATTTAAAAATGTCAGAGTCGGGCAATTTATCGATTCCTCTCTGAATGAGCGGCTGCTGAATATTCTTTCCACCAAAGAAAATGTCAATCTGGAAACCCTGGGATTCGAAGGCGCACAGTTTAAGAAATATCACGTGATTGTTACGCCCATCGATATTGCCGGCGAGCGCCTTGGCACTCTGTTTTTCTATAAGGACACGGTTCCCTACGAGATTGATGACATTATTCTGGCAGAATATGGAAACGCCGTTGTAGGACTGGAGATGCTTCGTTCGCTGAATGAAGAAAGCGCAGAAGAGATCCGCAAACTGCAAATAGTAAAATCCGCTATCAGCACATTATCTGCATCTGAACTCGACGCCGTACAGCATATCTTTGAGGAGATGGATGGTAAAGAAGGCATCCTTGTGGCGAGCAAGGTGGCTGACCGGGTCGGCATTACCCGTTCGGTCATTGTGAATGCCCTTCGCAAGCTGGAGAGTGCCGGAGTGATCGAATCCAGATCTTCCGGTATGAAAGGTACTTATATTAAGATCCAGAATGATCTTATTATCGAGGAACTGGCCAAGATGAAAGAGTGATCCGGTTCCCGGCGGGACATCCTATCGGGACAGGAGGGCGATGGTTCAGTAAATAGCAGCTGCTTTAAAAAAGCAGCTGCTGTTTTTTTAGTATAAATACATTATTTCTATAATGCAAAAACAGGTTTTGGATTTAGTGAAATCTTTTTTCCCGAATTTGAATTTTTATTCAATGGAGACATAATTTCTGTTGCATAATGTTATGAGAAATAGTATAATCAACATGAATTGTGTGAATTGTCTATCCGGAAATATGAAACGGATCATATCTGTTTCCGGAGAGTCTTTCCAAAGACCTGCGGAGGCAGTCGTGATAAAAAACATTTTAAGAAAGGGGTTTTTCCATGAAGAAGAATCTGAAAAAGGCTATGGCTTTCATGATGGCAGTGGCTATGACCGCAGGACTGGCACTGGCCGCCGATGTGAAAGCCGACGACTGGGAAGGCGCTGAGAAGGCGGCTACTCTGTCGGGTGACATTCAGTACATGCACTCTGGCGATGACTACGAGCGTGAAATGTACGCAGGTGTGTTTGAGTCCTACATGAAATATGCACCCGAAGTACATGTAGAGCAGATGTATGTTCCGTCCGACTATGCTACCAAGCTGCAGACGCTGGCATCCGCCAACTCTCTGCCGGATCTGTTCTGGATGGGTGAGTCCGGAATCAAACAGTACTACGATGCCGGCATGCTCTATGATATGACGCCTTATCTGGAAGAGTATCCGGATCTGACCGAGGATATCGTAGACGGCGTACTGGAGTATGGTAACTTCGATGGCAAGCAGGTTGCTTTCCCGAAGGACTGGACCTCCTATGTTATGTATCTGAATACAGATATGTTCGCCGAGGCTGGTGTGGATGTTCCTACCAATGACTGGACCGTAGATGACTACAAAGAGATCGCTGCCAAGCTGACCAAGAAGACCGAAGATGGCTCCCGTGTCGATGTATACGGAACCGCTATCAACAACTATCGTGCTGACTGGATCAACTGGATGGGCAACTATGGCGCAGAGTGGTTCAAAGACGGCAAGTCCAATTTCTCCGATGAGAAGTCCCTGCAGGGTCTGGGCGTTATGTATGATCTGATTCAGGCCGGATCCGCTCCTTCTCCGGGAACCGTTTCTTCCACCGGTGACAGCGAAGACCGTCTGTTCATCATCGGTAAAGTTGCTATGTATCCTTCCGGCCGCTGGGTTATCCCGTCCTTCCGTCAGGAATGCGATTTCGCATGGGATGCAGTTGAGATGCCTATGGGCACCACCCGTGTATGCCCCTTCATCTGCTCCATGGTCGGTATTGCTTCCACCACGAAGCTTCCGGATGTAGCTGCTAACGTTCTGTCCTATCAGATGAGTGATGAAGGTCTGGTTCAGGTTATGGGATCCGCCCTGTCTCTGCCGGCTTACAATGATCTGATGGCAAATGAAGAGTATGTGAATACTCCTCCTTCGGCAGATGCATTCATCAACTCCGCTGCTTATCTGGGAAGCCAGTCTCAGCTGGAAGCTTCTCAGACCGGCAAATGGTCCGAGTATGGCAGCATCATCTCTGCTAATCTGTCCGATGCTTTCGAAGGCAACGTTACTCTGGAAGAAGCCTGCAAGGCAATTGACGAGCAGGCCAACGGAACTCTGTTTGCCGACTGATTTTAATCGCAGCCGCGCAATAAGGAAGGTGCTTACCACCTTGCGCGGCGCGGCAAGAACGCCAAAGCGTTCTTGATATTGTGATATCATTTCCGGTCTCCCCTCGGGGAGACCGGTTCTGCCGGTTCTGGCTGAACGGGCAAACCTCCGAGGGACGGTTTGCCGGTTGAGCCGGGACTGGCAGGAACCCCAGAGATTATCAACACGGGAGAATGCTGTATGAATAACACAAGTACTGTAAAACACGGACTGACTCTCCGACAGAAGGAAGCAGCGACCGGCGTTGCATTTATCGCCCTGCCTCTGCTTAGCCTTCTTGTTTTTATGTATTATCCGATTATCCGTTCCTTCTTCATCAGTCTGTATGAATGGAATCTGCTGCAGAAGCCGACGTTTAACGGAGTCAACAATTATAAAACCCTGTTTGCTGACAAGGTTTTTCTTACCTCTCTCTGGAATACCTGCCGGTGGGTTATCACATATGTTCCCATGTCGGTAGTCACCTCCTTCCTGCTGGCGCTTCTGCTGGATCAGAAGCTGAAGGGGGCCGGTTTCTTCCGGACCCTGTACTATCTGCCGGTGGTAGCCCCCATCGTAGTAGTGGCCCTGCTGTGGGTGTGGATCTACAATACCGACTATGGTATTCTGAACTTTATCCTGGAGAAACTCTTCCATATCAAACCCATCGGATGGCTGACGGATGCCCGGTTCTCCCTGTTCGCTATTGCCGTCATGTCGGTATGGAAATGGGCCGGTTACAACATGCTGATCTTCCTGGCGGCTCTTCAGGGAATCGATGACAGCATCTACGAAGCGGCGGAACTGGACGGCGTGACGCCCTGGACCAAACTGTTCTATATCAAGATTCCGCTGGTGATGCCTTCCATCTATTTCGTAATGCTTACCGCCGTTATTGATGCCTTCCAGATGTTTACAGAGATCTTCATCATGACCAAGGGCGGCCCCGGGTACTCCACCTATACGGTATCCTACTATCTGTGGTCCTGTGCCTTTGAGTACTCCAAGATGGGTTATGCCTGCGCTATGGCAGCCGTCATGTTTGTAATCATTCTGGTTGTGACACTGATTCAGAACAAAGTAATGGACCGCAGGGTTCAGTATGATATGTAAAGGAGGAAATGAATATGGTACAGGGAAAAGGTCATAAATTTATTTCCTACTTTCTGGTCACGGTAGTGGCAGCTTTCGTCATCCTGCCCTTTGTCTGGATGGTGGCATCGGCCTTTAAGAGCCAGAGAGAGCTGTTTGCCTATCCGCCTACCTTCCTGCCGACGGTGTGGAAGTGGCAGAACTTTACCGAGGCCGCCAGCCGCGGCAGCATCAGCTTTGTTCATATGTTCCTGAACAGTATGAAGATTGCGATTCCGACGACGGTATTCAATATTATCTTCTCCTCCATGGCAGGATATGCCTTTGCGAGACTGCGTTTCAAATTCCGCGATACCATCTTTATGCTGTTTATCGCATCCATGATGGTACCCTATGCCATCACCCTGATTCCCCGTTTCCTGATGTTCCGGACACTAGGATTCTATGACACCTATGTCCCGCTGATCCTGCCGGCCATGTTCGGTACAGCCTTTTCCATCTTCCTGACCCGGCAGTTCTTTATGACACTGCCGAAGGAGCTGGAGGAGGCGGCGATCGTGGATGGATGCAGTCATTTCCGCATCTGGTGGCAGATCTTCCTGCCGCTGACCAAGCCGATCATCGCCACACTGGCGGTGTTCCAGTTCCAGGGAGCTTACAACGATTTCCTGGGACCGGTCATCTACATAGCTTCCGATTCCAAATTTACTGTGCAGATGGGCCTGAATTCCTTCCGGAATTCCTTCACTTCCCGCTATGATCTGATCATGGCAGGTTCCATCCTGGCACTGATACCGGTGGTGATTTTGTTCATTGTCTGCCAGAAATACATCGTCCGTGGAATTGTCATGGGCGGCGTTAAAGGATAAACACCCTCGGGGATGGATTCAGACAGTCCATCCCCTTTTTGAGGAAAAGTAAAAAAAAGTATTCGGGGAAAGAAGGCGGTTTTTTGATAGAGGTCAGAAATCTGACGAAACGATATGGGAATAAACTGGCACTCTCGGATGTCAGTTTTACGGTGGAGGACGGAGAAGTGCTGGGGCTTCTGGGGCCTAACGGCGCGGGAAAATCCACCACCATGAACATCATGACAGGGAATCTGTCCGCCACCGGGGGGAGCGTAAGTATCGGTGGACACGATATTCTGGAGGAGCCGATCGCTGCCAAAAAGCAGCTGGGATATCTGCCGGAGCTTCCGCCCCTCTACCCGGATATGACCGTGGAAGAATATCTGAGATTCGTATATGGACTGAAGCGCTGCCGGCTTCCCCGGGCGAAGCATCTGGAAGAGGTCTGCGAGGCAGCCCAGATCGGCGATGTGCGGCGCAGAGTCATCAAGAATCTTTCCAAGGGATATCGTCAGAGAATCGGTGTGGCCCAGGCCCTGATCGGAGCCCCGGAGGTCCTGATCCTGGATGAGCCCACCGTGGGACTGGATCCCCGGCAGATGATGGAGATCCGAACCCTGATCCGGGGGCTGGGAAAAAAGCATACCGTGATTCTCTCTTCCCATATTCTCTCGGAAGTGCAGGCGGTATGTGACCGGGTCGTGGTAATCAACCGTGGAAAACTGATCGCCGATGATACCCCGGAGCATCTGTCCCGGCGGCTGGGCGGAAATCATCTCCGCCTGGTGGTGGAGGCGTCCGAGGAAGAGGTGCGGCAGTCTCTGAACGCCATCCCCGGGGTAAAAAAAGTGGAGATCATCCCCTGGAGTGAGGAGGGCTGTGTCTGCGCCGAAGTGGAATCCCTGGAAGCCGCTGATCTGCGGCGGGCGGTCTCCGGTTGTGCCGCGGCGAAGGGATGGCCTCTGCTGGAACTGGGGGCGGCGGAGATGTCCCTGGAAAATATTTTCCTGCAGCTGACGGGGGAGGGGGAAGAGAAATGACAGCGATTTATAAAAGAGAATTAATGTCCTACTTCATCACTCCCATCGGTTATGTCTATCTGGCGGTATTCTGGCTGCTGGCGGGCTATCAGTTCACGGTTCTGCTTTTATCCGGAAGCGGAGATCTGGCTTCCGAGTTTTCCTTTTTATTTACGGTGGTACTGCTGCTGACTCCGATCCTGACGATGCGTCTGATGAGTGAAGACCGCCGTCAGAAAACGGATCAGATTCTGTTTTCCGCACCGGTGACACTGACGGGTATCGTGGCGGGCAAATATTTTGCTGCCGTCACGGTGTACCTGATGGGAATTGCCATCACTCTGGTGCACGCCGTGGTGATGGCGGGCTATGCTCCTGTGAACTGGGCGGTTCTCGGGGGAAATATACTGGGGATTTCTCTTATGGGGATGGCCGGAATCGCCATCTGCATGTTCGTGTCGGCCCAGACCGAAAATCAGATCATTGCCGCCATCGGCGGGCTCGCCGCCATGCTGCTGGTGCTTGCACTGAACGGTCTGGCTGCGATGGTTCCCTTTCCCTGGCTCCGCACCCTCCTTGCCAGTATCTCTTTCTTTAACCGGTATCATAACCTGACGCTGGGACTGTTTCGCGTGGCGGACCTGGTGTTCTTTGCCAGCTTCGCCGGGATATTTTTCTTCCTGACATCCAGAGTGCTGGATCACAGAAGATGGAGCGGGAGATAGGAGGCAGGATATGAATCGAAGAATGAAATATGGCGCATTAGCCGGTATCATCACGGCCCTGGGAATCCTGCTGATCCTGGCGGTGAACGTGGTGATCGATCAGGCCAGCGAACGTTTTGGATGGGTGGCGGATCTTACCGAAGACGGCCGCTATGTCCTATCGGAAGAGGCGAAGGAAGCCCTGGCCGGCCTGTCGAAGGATGTGACCATCACGGTGATGAATAAAGAGAGTGATCTGGAGAGTGGCAGCACCTATGTGGTGCAGACCTGGCGGATCCTGAAACAGCTGAGCCAGCTGTCCCCCCACGTGACGGTGGATTTTGTAGACCTGGTGGAAAATCCCACCTATGCGTCCAGGGTGCCGGATCTTCCCGTCAGCACCTGGACGATCCTGGTGGAATCGGGGGAGAAGAGAGAACTGATTTCTTTCTCGGAGATGTTTGATTATGCCGGAAACGGGAACACCATCACGGCTTCCCGGGTGGAGCAGAAGCTGGTGGGTGCGGTCCTGTCCGTGACATCGGAGGTAAAACCCCGGGTGACCGTTCTGACCGGATACAGCCCCGCGGATCCGGAGGACCTGATGAAGCTCCTCTCCGGCAGTCAGTTCGAGGTGGAGAGTCAGGCCATCCTCACGGAGGACATCGACCCGATGGCGGACATCGCCATCCTGTATGCACCTTCCGGAGACCTGGAGGCTACCAGTCTGAAGAAACTGGATACCTGGCTGGAAAACGGAGGGGAACAGGGCAAGAGCCTGTTTATTTTCCTGGATCCCAACACCCCGGATTTGCCCAAACTGGCGGAGTTTCTGGGAGAATGGGGCATCGCGCTGGGCGACGGACTGGCCTTTGAAGCAAACACCAATCTGTACTATGAGAGGGCTTATTATCCCATCGCTCAATATGCGGATATGGAATATGCGGAAGGCATGACGGCGAATGATCTGGTGATCATGGCCCTCTGCCGGCCGGTGGATGTGCTTTTTGAGACAAAGGACAATGCGGATACGAAAGTTCTGCTTCAGTTCACCCAGACTTCCGGCAGCGTAAAACTGGGAGCGGAGGAGATCAAAAAAGAAGACGTGACCGGAGATATCCGGGCCATGGTCATGGGACGCCACAGCTGGTACGGTTCCAAAGTCACCCATTCCCACGTGGTGGTATCCGGCTCGGCTCTGGCCTTCTCAGGCAGTCTGGTGACCTCGGATACCTTTGCCAATGGCCGGTATATCCTCCAGCTGTTCCGGCAGCTGAGTGAAGAGGGAGGGACCGTCGTAGGTATTCCGGCGAAGGATC